>VGRQ01000022.1 GCA_016875315.1 Deltaproteobacteria bacterium
CAGGCCTGCCCGACGTGGCGCTCGCCGCCTACCGCTACGGTGGCGTGGTGGTCTTCGCCGACCCGGGCCCCGGCGCCTACGCCTGGACCGACGCCACCACCGAGATCTACGAGGCGGGCATCGAGGTGGGCGCCAGCCTCGTGACGGGCGACCTCGACGCCGACGGCAACGTCGACCTGCTGGTGGGCAACTACACCGACAACAGCACCGCCAGCGGCGGCGGTAGCGCCTGGATCTTCCTCGACGTGCCCGCGGGCGCCCTCGGGCGAGCAAACGCCGACGCCGACATCTATGCCAGCGAGGCCGACCAGTACCTCGGGACAGCCGTGGGCTGTCGCGACGGCTACTTCTACGCGGTGGCCTCCTGGCGCGACACCACCGTGTCGCGGGGCGGTGTGCTCTACGAGATCGCGCCCTGGTGAGCGCGCCTAGTCGTCGCAGCCGTCGTCGACCGGGTACTCGAGGTCGATCTGCGAGCCATTGAGGGGCGCGCCGTCGAACACCACGGCGTTGTTCTCGGCGTCGTAGACGAAGGCGCTGGTCTCCTCGCCGTCGATCCAGACGCGAATCTCGGTGCTGTCGCTGGGCACTTGCGACAGGGCGAAGGATCGTGAGAACAGCGTGCTCTTCATGCCGATCTCGTCGAGCGTGGGCGACAGGTCGCAGGTGCAGATCGAGCCGAACACGCCGTCGTATGCGGTGGTGACGTCGATGTACTTGTCACCGGCGCCCGCCCGCTGCTCCACGTCGTCGCAGGTATTGGCGCAGCCGTTGGTGTAGTCGCCGACGATCGAGGCCACCAGCACCCGCGAGGGGTCGGACTTCAGCGTCTTTAGGAAGTCGATGTAGTGCTGGGCGTCGTAGGCGGACTGCTCGGGCTCGTCGGAGAGGAAGATCACCGCGAGGCGAGCGTCCGGCCGCAGGAAACCCGCGTTGTAGCCGTTGAGCAGCGGATCGGTGAGCGCCATCTCAACCGCGAGCAGGCCCGACTCGTCGCCCATGTCGTCGGTGCCGAGGTTGATGCGCTCCGCGAGGCGGGTCTCAGCGTCGGGCGTGGTTTTTTCAAGGTAGGTGGGGCTCCCGACGAGCTGGCCCGCGAACTGCGGCGACACCACGTCGGTGGCGATGACCCCCATGTGGTAGTCGAGTCGCAGGGTGTCGAACCACGAGAAGAAAGCGCTGATCTCCGCCATCACGCGGGCCTGCTCGGTCCCCATCGAGGAGCTGTTGTCGATCACCCAGAGCACGTCGACCGGATCGACCTCCTGCACGAAGCTGTCGGTGGCCAGGCCCGCGAACTCGCCGGTGCCTACGGCCGGCACCTCGGACACGTGCTCGTCGGGATCGTCGGAGGTGACCACCACCTTCGCGCGGCCCGGCGTGGCGTCTTCCGGCACGAAGCGCACCGCCATCACCACCGACTCGCCAGGATCGAGCGTGGTCACGACGAGTTCGGCCTCGAAACCCGGGTCGCCCTCGATAGCGCTGCCGTCGATGGTGAGAGGGGCCTCGCCGACGTTGGTGATCGTCAACGGCTTCTCGGCGTCGCAACCTACACCCACCGTGGCGAAGTTCAGCGACGCCGGCGTCACCTCGATGTCGGGGGCGGGGAGCTTCTGCGGCTCGGCATTACCGGCAAACTCGTAGTCGGAGCAGGCCAGCAGCAACAGGGCGGGGAAGGTGCGCATGACATGGGACAACCCAGCAAGGGGTGTGCCGAAGTGATAGTCGGCGTTTGCGCGTGGAGTGGGGCATGGATGTCCCAGTGGCCCTCTCCCGCCCTTCGGGCACCGGCCGGCCTCCGTTTGCCGGATCCCGCAAGCGGGAGAGGGGTACTAGGGGAGGGACAGGAGCAGGGCGGGGAGGGCCAGCGCGCCGAGGGTGTAGATCCACTGGCTCGGGCGCGCCTTCATCGTGAACACCGCGCGCACGGCCGGCCAGCCGAGCTCGGCCTCGCCCGCCAGATCGCCCCAGGCGCGGCGACCGTCGTTGTCGAGGGCGAAGGGGTAGAGGGTGAGGCCCAGCACCCCGAGGCCGAGGTACACCCCCGGCCGGAGTGCCCCGGCCAGCTCGGGCGACGCGGCGCAGGCGAGGAGTGCGCAGGCGGCGGTGAGGAGCGCGGTGGCGAAGGGCCCCGCGAGCGAGGCGATCGCGTGCTCGCGCCGGGTACCGAGGAACAAGTCGGTGCTGTCCACGTAGAAGCCCGCCAGTCCCACGGCGGCGTAGCGGACCTGTCGCCCGGCGGCGACCACCGCCATCGCGTGGCCCAGCTCGTGGACGAAGACGTGCATCGCGGCGAGGAGCAAGGTCGCCCCCGCCATTGTCGGTGCGCCCGTAGGCGCGAGCCGGGTGTCGATCGCCCAGCTGTAGGCGCCGAGGCCCAGCACGGCAGCCCAGATCGGCGCCGTCGTGGCATGGAACATCGGGCCCACGGCGCGCCATGCCAGCTCGGCCACGTCGTGGGCGCCGTGCCAGCGCCACTCCGCGAGGCCGGCGCCGCGCTCGCGGAGGAAACCGCTGGGCGCCACCTCCACCAGGCCGTGGCGGCGAAGGCTGGTGATGAAGGCGCCCACGCGGCCCACGTGGAGCGCGCCGTGGCGGAGGAAGTAGGCGGTGGCGATCTCGGCGACGGTGCGCTGGCCGTCGATGAGCGTCCACAGGTGGTGTTGCTGCGCGTCGAGGCGCAGGTACACCCGGCGGTCGGCGGTGGTGAGCACGTGCGCGCCGTCGACCTCGCGCAGCTCGACCGGAACCGGCCGTGGCCGGGTGCCGAGCAAGGCCGCGCCCGGATCGACGCGGCGGACCGCAGGCGACGCGCCGGCCTGGCGCAGCACCAGCTCGAGTGGGCGGGCGTGCATGCCGCGCCCTAGGCCAGGTACTCGCCGCGACCCAGGAACTGCGCCGAGAAGGCGTCGGAGAAGCTGCGCACGCGCTCGGGGTCGCGCGTGGCGGTCTCGATGGCGGCCATGGTGGCGTCGTCGAACTCGAAGCCCTCGCGCACCAGCGTGCCGCGGGTGTCGCTCACGAGGGCCTTGCGGAACTCGGCGTCGATGAGGGCGCGCCCCACGAGCTGCTGGAGCGAGGAGGGAATGGCCGACATGGAGACTCCGGGTTCACGACCGGGGATCGGATCGCCGAGGTGCCGACCTTAGGCCGCCAGAGAGCTCACCAGCCGCAACAGCGTGATCCCATCCCGCACCTGGCGCAGGCGCGCCTTGCGCTCGTCGGCGAAGACAGGGAAGTTGGCCATGTCGAGGGCCTCGGCGTGGGGCAGGGCCCGGTCGAGCGCCGCGGCCGCCTCGTCGAGGAATCGTTCCTGGAGCGAGGTGGTGGCGAGGATGCGCTCCACCTCGGCGTCGCCGCCACGCTTGCCCGCGAGGGCGCGCGCCTTGGCCACGAGGAAGGTGTGCGCGCCGCTCTCGAGGTCGCGAGCATGGCCCATCACGTCGTTGAACAGGCCGTAGGACACCGCGAGCTGGTGGACGAGGGGGCGCACCGACTCCCAGCTGCGGGCGTCACCGCTCGACGAGAGGACCAGGTAGAGGGGCGCCTCGGCGAGCGCGCACTTCTGGGCGTGGTCCACGAAGTCGGCAAAGACGTACGGGTCGCGACCGGTGACGACGCGACGCTCGGCCTCGGTCCGATCGCTGTACAATAGCCACGCGTCGCGACAGGCCGCCCAGGCGCGGGCGTTGGCATGGGGGCGCCAGAGATCGAGCCCGTCCCACAACAGCGCGTTGGCCACGTGCATCAGGGCTGCCGAGCCCCGTGACTCGGGCTCGTCCACGAGGTTGTCGAGGATGCGCACGTAGGCGTAAGACAGCGCCGTGCCCTCGAGAATGTCACCCATCGCCTGCGGGTGGACGTCGCGACCGAGCCAGAGGGGAAGGTGGAGCAGGGGGGCAGCGTCGGTGGCGAGGAGGTAGTCCACGCCTACTCGGTCGAAGAAGCCGAAGCCCAGCTCGCCGAGGTGGCCGGGGTAGGTGTCGAGCCGCGCCAGCACGCGTGCCCAGGTCTTCTCCATCATCTCGCGGTTTTCTTCGTAGACGTTCACGAGCTGCTGCTCCCGCCAGGCCTCCGGGGGCCCGTCACTGCCCATAGAGTCGGCTCGCCGGCGATGCCCTTGACCTTGATTTTCGGCATCTCGCGGAAGGTGTAGAGATCGCGACAGGCGTCGTATACGGTCTCGCTCACGACGAGCTCCTGGTTCAACGCCGTGCAGAGCCCGCAGATCCGCGCCGCGTAGTTGACCGCCTCGCCGATGCAGGTGAACTCGAGCCGCTGCACCGATCCGATGTTGCCCGCCACCACCACGCCGTGGGCCAGGCCGATGCCGATGCGGAGGGCTTCGCCGTCGGGGCGGATGCCGCGGGCGTCGAGCACCCTGGTGACTTCGAGCATCTCCGCGGCGGCCGCGAGCGCCTGCTGGGGCGCGTCGGCCTGCTCCTGGGGCACGCCGAACACCGCCATCAAGCCGTCGCCGAGAAACTTGTCGAGGGTGCCTCCGTGGCGAAAGACAATCTCCACCAGCTCGCCGAACAGCGTGTTCAGCATCTCCACCACCTCCTCGGGCCGAGCGTGGACGGTGAGCGGCGTGAAGTCGCGGATGTCCACGAACATCACCGTGGCCATGCGACGCGCGCCGCCCAGCGCCAGCGCCTCGGGACGGCTCGCGACCAGGTCGGCCACGCTCGCGGAGAGGTACTTGCGCAGGTTGGCCTTGACTCGCTCGGCCTCCTGCCTGGAGATGGTCTCCTCCGCCGAGTGGATACTGTCGCGACGCAACAGCCAGGCGAGGGTGGTCAACAAGGCGCCGACCACGAACAGGAAGGCGATGACCGTGTACTGGTCGGGCAAGCCGATCTTGGGCTGCCCGTACACCGCCTCGGCGCTGGTTTCCACGGCGCCGGCGAGGATGATGCCCTCGAGCAAGAGCAGGCGCTGCAGCCCGGTCAGGAGCCCGGCGTAGGCGGTGACGTAGATGTTGCCGCCGATCGCCGGGAAGACGAGGAAGATGGTGTACAGGACCGGCGGCAAGGGCGCGAGCAGGGTCTCGTAGGGGCCAGAGAAGTTCCACAGCCCGCTCGCGGAGAAGGCGGTGACGAAGCTGATGTCGACGGTGGAGACAAGTAAACGATCGCGTCGCGACAGGCCGCCTACCCGCGCGCGCCGCCATGCCCACACCGCCACGCCGAGGGCCACCGCCACGGCCCCAGTGGCCACGAGCATGGCCTGCACGGCGTTGCTGCCCCAGTTGCCCAGGATCGCGAGGCAGCCGATGCCGCCGAGCACCAGGCGCAAGCGCGCCGCGATCGCCTCGCCCCGGCGGCTCTCGGACTCGACCAGCTCGAGCACGGCCGGCGACAACGGTTCGCGATGAACCAGCCTGTTCTCGTCGGGAATCATCCGCGCGCCCGCCCTCAGGCTACCACGCCTTGACTCATCCCTGGCCGAGTTGCCGGGCGAGGCTCGGGAAGCCAGCAGCCGCCGCCTCCGAGGCCACGGCGGCCTCGCCCGCCTTGTCGCCCAGCAGGCGCGCGGCGAACCACCTCGCGGTGAAGCCCGCCTCGGGCTCGCCGAGGCGCGTGGCCACCGTCGCGAGTCGACTCAGCTCCGGGGCGGTGTCTTCGCCGCGCCGGCCGCGCAGGTAGGCCAGGTACACCTCGTTCAGCACCGCGCCGCGCTCCCAGCCGCACTCCCGCGCGAGGTCGCGGCTCTGCTCGAAAGCCGCCCAGGCGCGAGGGTGGTCGCCCATGCGGAAGTAGGCGTCGCCGATGTTGTGGAGGTTGATCACCTCGCCGCGCCGGTAGCCGAGCCCCCGTCGCAGCTCCAGCGCCCGGCGAAACTCGGCGAGCGCCTCGGCCGGCTTGCCCTCGTCGATGAAGGCGATGCCGATGTTGTTGACGATGCGTCCCACGAGCACGCGGTCGGTCGCCCGCTCGGCGTGGGGCAGCGCCTCCTTCAGCATCGCGAGCGCGGCAGCGTTCTCGCCCTTGCGGAGGGAGTGGCTGGCGAGTCCGAGGATCATGCGCGCCGCCAGGTCGCCCCGCTCGCCGGCCACGCGCAGGCCCTCGGCGTAGAAGCTGCGCGCCTCCTCCGCGTTGCCCTCGTCGAGCGCGACTGCGCCAAGCGACTCCAGGCATTGAACGTGAAGGGCCACGTCGCCCTGCCGCCGGGCGATGCGCGCCGCGTCTTCCACGTTGGCGCGAGCCACCGCCAGCTTCCCGCGCTGGGCGTAGAGCTGGCCGAGCCCGAGGAGCGCCCGGGCCTCGCACGACCGGGGGCCGGCCTCGCTCGCGATGTCGAGGGCCACCGAGAACATGCGCTCGGCCGTGGGGAGCCCGAGCAACGCCGCCACCTCGCCGGCGCACACGTGCAACTCCGCCTCCACGCCGTGCGCCTTCTCGCCGCGCGGCGCCGCGTCGTGCCAGGCGATACCGCGGAGGAAGCAGTCCAGCGCACGCTCAAAGAACTGTGCGTTGCGATGGTCGGTCCCCGCTCGGAGCACGGAGGCGACGGCCTCGCGGTGGCGCCCGCCGGCCTGGCAATGCTGGGCATAGCTCTCGATGACCGACTCGAGCCGCCCCGCGTACACCCGCTCCATCGCCGCCGCGACCATGCGATGGTACTCACGACGTTGCACGCCGAGAATGCCCCTATCCACGCTCTCCCACACCAGCACCGAGGCAAAGGAGTAGGCGGTGTCGGGCGAGCGCCCGTCGGGCACCACCAGCCCGGCGCGCACCAGCTCGCCCACCAGCGCCATCGGCTCGTCGGCGCCCACGGCCTCGCCGAGCAACACCGGCGAGAAGCCGAGGCCGATGATCGCTGCCACCTGGAGCGCCCCCTTGGCCAGGGGATCGAGGGTGTCGACCCGCGCCGCGATGAGGCCCTGGAGGGTGTCGGGGATGCGCGGATCGAGCTGGGGATCCTTCAGCCGCGCCCGGCCCCCCTCGTACCAGATCCGGCCGGCCTGGCGCAGCGCCTTGAGCACCTCCTCCAGGTAGAGGGGATTGCCCTCGGTCGTGCGTCGAACAAGTCGCGACAGGTCGGGACCGATGGACTCGTGGCCCAGCACCTCGGCCGCGAGCGCCTCCAGCGTTTCCGGCTCCAGGGGCCGCAGGTGCACCATGTCCATGCGCGCCGCCCACTCTTGCGGCACCTCGCCGCGCCAGCTCGCCAGCAACAACACCGGCTCGCCCTCGGTGGCGTGGAGCAACTGGTTGAACAGCTGGCGCTCGAGGGTGTCGAGGTACTGGATGTCTTCCAGCATCACGATGGTAGGCCGCTCCCGTGCCAGCCCGCGCACCAGCTTGACCAGCACCGTGTCGATGGCCTCGCGGGCGGGCAGGCCCTTGTCGCCCAGCTCTACCGCGTAGAGCGAGCCGATCACCGCGATGTCCACCTCGTCGAGCCGGAGGGCGGCGAGCCGTTGCAGCCGCTCCTTGACCTCGACGAGGTGAGTGTCCGCCTCGATGCCGAGGATGTCAGAGATGAGATCGCGGAAGGGCGCGAAGGGACGATCCGCGCCGAAGGGGAGCGCGCGACCGTGGAAGACCGCGATCTGTCGCCGCGAGGCAAGCTCGCGTAGCTCGCGGAAGAAGCGCGTTTTTCCCATGCCCGCGTCGCCGTGTACGCCGATGCGCGCCCCGCGGCCCTCGCGCAGGCCGCCGATGGCGTCGCGGATCACCTCCAGCTCGTTGCCCCGGCGCAGCCAGCGCCCCACGACGCCACGCCCGGCGCGACGCCGCCCCTCGCCGAGGACGAAGGTGGAGCGATGCCCGCGGGTGCCCTTGCGACGGAGCTCCGGGCCACGCTCGAAGGGGAAACGGTCACCCGCCAGCGCCGCCACCCGGTCTGACACCAGCGTGCTGCCCGGGTCGGCCGCGTAGGCCAGGCGCACGCACGTCTTCAGGGTGTCGCCCCGCGCCGTGAAGCGGTAGTGGCGGCCGCGCTGGCGCCCCACGTTGAGCTCGCCCACGTGTACGCCCACGCTGAACTCCACGGCGAAGCCCCGCCGCCGGAGCCGGCCCGCGAGCCGGTGGAACTCCCGCGCGCAACCGAGCGCCCGATCGAGGTCGTCGCCGTGGGCCCGGGGGAGGCCGAAGAAGACGAAGAGCGTGTCGTCGTCGAATCGCTCGGCCACGCCGCCCATGCGATCCACCAGCGTGCGCACCATCCGCAACATCTTGAAGTGAACGCGGCCCACGTCCTCCGTCTCGGCGCGGGCGGAGAAGTCGGTGAGACCGTTCACCTCCACCACCAGCGCGACCACGTTCTTGCGCTCGCCGTGTACGCCGAGCAAGCGATGGTGCGCCCGCTCCTCGGAGGCGGAGGCGCTCTCGCTGGTGGAGGCCGACACGCTGGGCTCGGGGTCGACGCCGGTGTGCATCGCGTCGAGATCGCCGGCGAGGAGGTCGAGGTTGGTAGCGGAGGTATCGCCCGCCAGCTCGGCCGCGAACAGGCGGCGCACCAGCGCCGACAGGGCGCTGCCGTCGGCCCGTAGACCCTGCGCGAAGGCGAAGGCGCGCAGCTCCTCCTCGAAGCTGGCGGCGTCGGCGTAGCGGTCCTCGGCACGGCGCGACAGGGCCCTGCCGAGGATGGCGTGCAGCGCGTCGGGGACGGCCTCGTTGATGGCGCGGATGTCGGGCACCTCGCAGGCGATCACCTGCCGCAGCTTCTCGTCGGGGTCGTCGTTGGCGAACAGTCGCCGCCCGGCGAGCATCTCGAAGAGCACGACGCCGAGCGAGAACAGGTCGGAGCGGTGGTCGACGGCGAGACCCTGCGCCTGCTCGGGCGACATGTACGCGAACTTGCCGCCGCCCGGCCGGCCCGCCTGCATGGGATCCGCCTCGCCGAGCGACTCGCCGACCAGCCGCGCGATGCCGAAGTCGACGAGCTTCACCTCGCCCTCGAAGCTCACCACCACGTTGTGCGGCGACACGTCGCGGTGGACGATGTGGAGCGGGCGCCCGTCGGGCCCCGTGCGCGAGTGGGCGTAGCCGAGGCCGCGCAGCACCTTCCCCGCCACGTACACGGCGATCCCCACCTCCATGCGCTCGCCGTTGCGACGGAGCGCGCGCATGATCGAGGTGAGATCGCGGCCGTGGATGTACTCCATGGCCATGTAGGGGTCGTTGTTGACCTTGCCGAGGTCGAAGACCTGGACGATGTTCGGGTGGCTGAGCGAGACCGAGAGCTTGGCCTCGTGGACGAACATCTGGACGAAGCGCGGGTTCTGGGCCAGTTCCGGGAGGATCTTCTTGATCACCAGCCGCTTCTCGAAACCCTCGATGCCGCTGCTCTGCGCCAGGTACACCTCGGCCATCCCGCCGGTCGCGAGGCGCTCGATGAGCTGGTAGTCACCGAACTGGACGGGCTGGGCCTGGGCCACGGGCCCGGCATTCTACAACGCCTCGTGGCTACTGCGAGAGAGCGGCCCTCACCGCCTCGTCGGTCTCCACGGCGCGTCGCGCCTCCACCGCCGCCGCCGTGGATTTGCGGCCCGCCAGCATCTCCGCCGCGACCAGCCGCACCGCCGGGTCGGCGTGGACGAGCAGGCGCAGGCAGGATTCCTCCCACGCGGTGTCGCGACGCTGCAAGCGCAGGGCCTCGCCGGCCTGCGCGCGCGTGCTGGGCACGGCCACGCTGCCCTCGATGAGGGGCAGCCAGCGCGCGTCGGCCACCAGCGCGGCGGCGCGGAGCGCCCGCGACGGGTCGCCGGCGTGGAGCCGCTCGAGTGCCCCGTCATTGGCCAGCGTTTCCATGGCCTCGAGCAGGCACAGCTTGCTGGTTTCCACCGGCAGATCGTAGGCATCCACCAGCGCCGCGAGGGCCAGCGGGTCGCGACTGGACGCGAGGGCCGCCGCCGCGTCGCACCACGTGGAGGGCGAGGCGAGCTGGGCGCGGGCGGAATCGAGGTCGAGGGCCATGGCGATTGCCGGGAGGATCAAGAGAACTCGAAGGCAGGCGACGTGTCGACCTGTTGGACGGCGTCCATCTTGCCGGTGAGGCCCTTGGACGACTCCGTCGCGAGCACGCCGTCGATGAAGGCGCCGATGGTCTCGGCCTCGTCGCCCCAGTAGGTGGTGCGGGTGGTGTCGATGAGCCCGAGGTCGCGACTCGAGCTGTTCGGCGTCCCCCGGATCTGCTTCTTGTAGTCCTGGGTGCGGCAGCCGTCGAAGACCATGAGGCGGTAGTTGCGGTCGGTCTGTCCCATCGCCCCTTCGGCGCCGGTCACCGGCTTCTTGCCCCCGTTTTTCAGGTTCTGGTACATGAGGTTGCCGCCGAACTCTCCGGTGTGGTTGTTCGTCGGGTTCATGAACAAGTTCCCGTCGTTGCTCCCGATGGTCTTGAGCTTCCCGGACTTGGTGTACTCCTGGTACATCGTCCACGCCGACTTCCCGGACTTCTTGCCCAGGGCGGCGAGGTCTTTCTCGAGCACGGTGTAGTCGCTGTACTCCTTCTCCACGTCGCCCTTGTCGTTCATCAACTGGAAGCGCATGTTCCGGTCGAAGTCGGGGCCCGAGCCGTAGCGCCCGTGGCCGGCGTAGTAGCTCACGTCGCTCTCCTGCATGCCTTCCATGAAGGCATCGGCGGCCCGCTTCCCCTCGCCGTCGGACTTGCTGTTGCCGGCCACGCTGTTGGTGACGAAGCGGATCACCACGTCGACGGTGCGCGCCTCGCCCGCGGGCGGCTTCCAAGTGATCGCCTTCTGCTTCACGAAGTACTTGCCGAAGGCCGAGTCGCCCACCTCGCGCCCGGACTTCTTGTAGAGCGAGGCCGCCAGCGCCGCGTCGTCTTTGAATCCGCGCGCCTTGATGGCCTCCATGATCGCGGGCCCGGCGTGGTTGTGCCAGTTCGACTCGTCGAAGCCGAGGCCGAGGTTCATGTCGAGCAGGCCGTCCTTGAACATCTCGCCGTAGCGGATGCCGGTGCTCTTCGGCGGGGTGGCCCCTTGCAGGCGCTTGAGCGCGTCGGTGGCCGAGAGCGTGCGGTACTCCTCGCCGCCGAAGGCCTCGACGAGCGCGGCGCGGCTGCCCTTGCCGAGGTCGCCATCGACCTTCATCGTGTAGAGCCCGAGCCGCGCGAGCTCCCGCTGGATGCCGATCACCTCGGTGCGCGACCAGCTCGGCCCGCTCGCGGCGACCGCCCCGGCGAGCTGCCCCGCCATCGCCGCGTTGCCGAGCGTGGCCTGCTTGCCGGCCACCTGGGTGGACACCGCCGCGCCGAGACCAGCGCTGGCCTGCTGCGCCTGCGGCGCCTTCTGGGTGGAGAGGTTGCCCATGTGACGTTTGTAGAAGGGACGCGCGCCGGTGTCAACGTTAGGCGCCCGGTTTCTATGGCACGCTACTTCCCCACCGTGGCCCTGCGCACGCAGGTGCTGTTCCCCGGGCAGATCACGCAGTTGACCTTCGCCCGCGGGCCGAGCGTCAGCGCCCTCGACGCCCACCTCGACCAGAAGCTCGACCTCGTCTGCGTGTTGCAGACCGATCCTGGGCTCGAGAACCCCGGCCCGGAAGACGTCGCGAAGGTGGGCGTGCTCGCCCGGGTACACCGCACGATGAACCTCCCCGACGGGGGGGTGCGCGCGCTGGTGGAGGCGGTGGAGCGCTGCTCGGTGAGCGACTTCCACGAGAGCCAGAACCTCGGCACCTGCTGCACGCCCGGGCGCTTCGTCACCCAGCCGGGCGACCCCAAGCTGGTCCAGGCCGCCACCAAGCGGGTGATCGAGCTGGCCCGCGAGGTGTTCAACACCACGGCGGCCGACAAGCCGCCCGACGCGCTCGACAAGGCGATGGAGATGCAGTCCGAGCCGGGCCGCGTGTGCGACCATCTCGCCTCGCAGATCGGGATCGTCCCCCCCGAGGCGCAGGAGCTGCTCGCCGAGCCGAGCCTCGTGAAGCGGCTGGAGCGGCTGGCGTGGTTCATGGAACGGGCCCAGCAGTACGCCGTGCTCCGCAGGCGGATCGCCGACGACGTGCAGAAGCAGATGGACGCCGGCCAGCGGGAGTACCAGCTGCGCGAACAACTCAAGGCGATCCAGAAGGAGCTCGGCGAGACCGTCGTCGACGAGGTGAGCGCCTACGACGAGAAGATCCGCGCCGCCGGGATGCCGGAGGAGGTGGAGAAGGAGGCGCGCCGCGAGCTCGACCGTCTCAAGAAGATCCACGTCGACGCGGCCGAGTACATGGTGGCGCGCACCTACCTGGACTGGCTGGTGGCCATGCCCTGGCAGGTGCAGACGGAAGACAACACCTCGCTCCACGAGGCGCGCCGCGTGCTCGACGAGGACCACTACGGCCTCGACAAGATCAAGGAACGACTGCTGGAGTTCCTCGCGGTGCGGCAGCTCAAGCCCGACGCGAAGTCGCCCATCCTCTGCTTCGTGGGCCCCCCCGGCGTGGGCAAGACCTCGCTCGGCAAGAGCATCGCCCGGGCCCTCGGTCGCAAGTGCGAGCGCATCGCGCTGGGCGGCATGAAGGACGAGGCCGAGATCCGCGGCCACCGCCGCACCTACGTGGGCGCCCTGCCGGGGCGGGTGATCCAGTCGCTCAAGCGCGCCGGCACGAAGAACCCGGTGATCATCCTCGACGAGCTCGACAAGATCGGCAACGACTTCCGGGGCGACCCGGCGAGCGCGCTCCTGGAGGTGCTCGATCCCGAGCAGAACAGCACCTTCCGCGACCACTACCTCGACGCGCCCTTCGACTTGTCCAACGTGCTCTTCGTCGGCACCGCCAACGTGGAGGATCCCATCCCGGCCGCGTTGCACGACCGCCTCGAGATCATCCGGCTCCACGGCTACATCGAGGAAGAGAAGCTGGCGATCGCCCAGCAGCACCTCTACCGTCGCCTGCGCGAGGCGCACGGCATCGCCGAGGGGCACCTCGACATCCCGGAGCGCGTGGCCGCCTACCTGATCCGCAGCTACACCCGGGAGGCCGGCGTGCGATCGCTCGAGCGCGAGCTGGCCTCGTTGTTCCGCAAGACGGCGCGACGGATCGTGGAGGGCGACGCCGCCCCCTTCGTGCTCGACGAGCCCCAGGTGACCGCCTGGCTCGGCCCGCCCAAGCACCACCCCGAGCTGGCCGAGCGCACCGACCGTCCCGGCATCGCCATCGGCCTCGCGTGGACCGAGTCGGGCGGCGAGATCCTGTTCATCGAGGCCACGCGCATGCCGGGGCCCCGCGGGCTCAAGATCACGGGTTCACTCGGCAACGTGATGAAGGAGAGCTGCGAGGCGGCGATGAGCTTCGTGCGCGAGCGAGCCGCGCGATTTGGACTCGAGCCCTCGGTCTTTGCCGACAACGAGTACCACCTGCACATGCCGGCCGGCGCCATCCCCAAGGATGGCCCGAGCGCGGGCGTGGTGCTCACCACCGCGCTGGTGTCGCTGTTGACCGGCCTGCCCGTGCGCTCCGACCTCGCGATGACCGGGGAGATCACCCTGCGGGGCAAGGTGCTCCCGGTGGGCGGCATCAAGGAGAAGGTGCTCGCCGCCCGGCGCGCCGGCATCAAGGAGATCGTGATGCCGCGGCTCAACGAGCGCGACCTGCACGACGTGCCCAAGGTGCTCCGCGACGAGCTGAGCTACCACTTTGTCGACGACGCCGACGAGGCGCTCGCCCTCGCGCTCGGGCCCGGCGTGTTCCGGCCGGTCGCGACACCGGTCGTGGAGCTGGAGAGTCACTGAGGGGGGCGGGCGGAGGTGCTCGCACAGGGGCACAGGGAACACAGAGAAAGGGCGGGGATCTCGCAGACTCGAGCGGCCTCCGGTCGGCGAACATGAACACATAGTCGTATTTCAATATCGAATATCTTGAGATATTCAACAGTTCACTTGACAGCCCCCCCCCCTGGAGGAGTATGTTTCTGTCGCTACCGGAGACTGTTCCATGGCGATCCGACGCGTACCCGCTCCATTCACCCTGCACGCCACGAAGGTGGCCACGGGCGACAGCGACCTCGACGAGTTCGACGTGAAGCTCCTGCGCAAGGCCTTCGAGCTCATCGACGACAACATCCAGTTCGTCAAGAACTACTACGACCGCCACGCGCCCGACGTGAGCCAGACGTGCCACGTCACCCGGCTCACGGGCGGGGACTTCTGGTATCCCAAGCCGATGATCTACGAGACGACCTACAACGCCTCATGGATCGCGACCAACCTGTACGGGAGCCGCTACCTTCTCTTCGATCGCGGCTGGCTACAGGGCGTCAAGAACAGCTACCAGGCCACCTCATCGTCGAGCAAGCGGGCTTGCCTCGTGCTGGAGGTGGCCCGCTTGATTGTTCACGAGACATCACACTCCTGCTGGCTCCCCGAGAACTTCGCCGATCTCGTGGACTACTACTTCGGCAGGGCGGTCGCGAAGGACCAGGGGCTGGTTGGGACCGAGTTCTGCTGCTGCGACGAGGCGCTGGAGGGCGGGTATGACGAGTGGGACTACGACGGGAGGCTAGTTAGTGAAGATCCAAACTACCAAGGTCTCGGACAGGATGAGGCCGTCAGCCCAACGGAGGCAGCGTGCGGGTCCTGATCGCCGTACTGGCGGTCGCTCTTGGCTCGGATTTGCTCTCTGGCTGTGCGCCCTCGCCTCCGCCGACATTCCTCGACGCATGTGACGACGACACCGACTGCGAGGGGGCGCTGACCTGCGAGCGACGTAACTTTCAGGGCGACACGGGCACACAGCAATGCACGCAGCCGTGCGAATCAAACGATGATTGCGACTGGGGGGACTGCTCGTTGGGCGCCATCGCGCTCGGCACACCGCAGGGCTCCTGCTACGACGATGGCTTCTGCGGCGAGTTGCAGTGCCGGTAGAGGATCGGGGCCACTCCAATCCCCGCGCGTGAGCGCCCCCACTGCTCCTCCGCGACCCGCACGACGGGCCCAATGCGGCTGGGGGAACGGGCGTCGCGAGGGCGCCGGACTCCTGCGGTGCTCGCACAGAGCCACGGAGGACACAGAGAAAAGGACGGGAGTTCGCGGACTCGGCGGCGAGGCCCGCCTCCCGACTCTGTGTTCCCCGTGGGCTCTGTGCGAGCCACTCTCCCGTCGACGGATGGGCTGCGGGCCACCGAAGTGACCGCAGCCGCCCGCTACCGTCGTGAGCACAGATGCTCTCCACGAGCAGCGTCGTGAGCACAGATGCTCCGTGCAGGCAGGCCGAGGTCGCAGAGGAACCAGCGGCGGCCTCGGCCACGGGAAAACCAGCGTTTGTCCATCGCGGCGAGCGGTCGCGGACAGGAGGTGGCGCCCGCTCTGCCTGTCTGGAGCATCTACGCTCACGACGGTCACTGTTCCCAGCATCTGTGCTTACGACGGGCGGGCGGCGATCCCCTCAACGCTGAGCGCGGTGAACGAGTGCACTCGGCGCCCGCGCCGTCTCACCCCACCTCGTCGACCGTTACCCCCGCCTCCCGGAGCAGCTCGATGTCCTGGAGGTCCTTCACCCTCCCGGACGCTCGCTTGTTGCGCACCAGCTCTCGCAGGCCAAGGAAGGGCAGGCGGAGCCCCCCGAGCACCGCCTCGATGCGGCCAGGCCACGTCTGCTCGAAGGTGACGCCGGAGATCTGAGTCAGGACGTCGATTCGAACCGGCGGAACACCCATCTGGTAGACGTTGCCCACACGCGAGAAATCATCGACCACCACCCCGTGCGCCGCCAACGGGGCCCCGAACCGGTCGAGCGCGCGAATCACCCGCTCGGCATTCGCCGGATCCGGCCGCACCCACACGCGGAGGTCGCCGGTGTGCCGGGGCGCGCCGTTCGCGGCCAGGGCGAAGGCACCTACCAGGAGAAACTCCACCTCCTCAGCGCAAAACGCCACCAAGAAGTCGGCGAAGTCGCGGTGAAGCTCGGGCGCGCTCACCGCGACTGCCCGCGAATCACCCGGCCCGGCATCTCCGCCCGGTTGTACGCCGGCAGCGGCTCGCCGCGGAGCACCCAGGGGTCGATCGACAGCTGCCACATGCGCGCGACGCGCTGGGCGACGGTGGAGTCCGCCGCCTGCATGGCCTCATCCACCGGCACGCGCCGGATCGTCCACGTCTGCCTCCGGCGCTCGGCGCGTTCCGCCGCGGTTTCCTCGGGGTCGGCCATGACGTGCATCGTAGCCCACCCCGATGCCGTCGCCACGCCCCGGCGCTACTCCCCCGGGTTGAGCCGCCCGAACTCCTCGATGAGCCGACGCGACTCCTCGTCGATCTCTGCGGGCACGACGATCCGCACCTCGGCGTAGAGATCGCGGGCGGCCCCGTCGTGACCGTTGTTGCCCTTCGCCCGCAATCGTAGGCGCGTGCCCGAGCTGGTTCCGGGGGGGATGGTCACCCGCACGCGGCCCTGGGGGGTGTCGACCTCCACCCGCCCGCCCAGGATGGCCTCCACCACCCCGACATCGAAGCGCAGCACGTCGACATCGCCCTCGGCCACCACGCCCTCGTGCGACGCCGGCATTCGCATCCGGGGACCGCGCGCGCCCTCGGCGTCGCCCGGCGCGGCCGCCCCGGGACGAGGGCCGACGACGTGTACGGTGGCGACGAGATCGCCGTAGGGTCCGCCGTTGGGACCAGCGTGCCCGTGGCGCTCCACGCGCAGCACCTCGCCCTCGCGCACCCCGGGCGGCACGCGCAGCTCGTGCAGCTCGTCGATGGTGTGCACCGCGCGCGGGTCGTCGCCCCGCACCAGCCGCGGGTAGGTGACGGTGACGAGGCCGCCGCGCATCGCGACGCCGGCGGGCACGTCGACCTTCACCTTGACGTCGTCGCCCTGCACCGGGGGACCGGCGTGTCCCGATGGCTCGGCCCTGGCCTCCGAGGGACGAGACCGCCCCGCCGGGCGCGCGTGGGTCTGCCGATACCAGCCGTCGCCCTGCGGCGGGGGCCGGGCGGGTGGTGGCGTGGTGGCGTGCCCCGGGGTGCGCCCGGGCGCCTTGCCGAAGCCGAGGTCGATGCCCCCGAAGTCGTTGAACAGGTCTTCGAGGTCGAGATCGTTGCCGCCGGGCGCGTGCGCGGTGGTGGAGGCGGTCGGCTTGCCCGCGTGTTTCCAGTGGCTGCCGTAAAACGGGCTCGGGTTGGCGCGGCGATCGAGGCGGCGATCGTAGGCGGCGCGCTTCACCGGGTCGGCCAGCACCTCGTAGGCGGCGCGGAGCACCTTGAAACGCTCGGTCTTCTCCGGGTCGTCGCCCGCCACGTCGGGGTGGCACTCCTTGGCGGCGGCACGAAAGGCCTTCTTGATGTCCTTGTCCGTCGCGTCGCGGGCGACACCGAGGAGGGCGTAGTAGTCGCTCGCGGCAGGCATAGCCGTTTCGTATCAAGCACGGGCGCGACGTGCCGAATGCACGTTGACGCCCTGATCCTGCCACGCTTAGAGTGTCCCCGTAGCGCCGCACCGAGGAGCCGATGCCGAAGTACTCCAGCCAGTCGTCTCTGTCGTGCAGCTTCTGTCACAAGCCGCAGCGCGACGTCGAGAAGATTGTTGCCGGTCCAAACGTCTATATCTGCAACGAGTGCATTCGGCTCTGCCTCGACATCATCCGCGAGAACAAGAGCGCCACCGGCATCAGCTTCGGTAGCGGCAAGATCCCCTCCCCCGCGCGCATCAAGTCTTTCCTCGACCAGTACGTCGTCGGCCAGGACGCGGCGAAGCGCAAGATCGCGGTGGCCGTCTACAACCACTACAAGCGCCTCGAGGCCAACCAGCAAGGCAAGGGCCGCCCGGGCGACGTGGAAATCCAGAAGTCCAACGTGCTCCTCGTCGGCCCCACGGGCACCGGCAAGACGCTCATCGCCCAGACCCTCGCGCGTTTGCTCGACGTCCCCTTCGTGGTGGCCGACGCCACCGCGCTCACCGAGGCCGGCTACGTGGGCGAAGACGTCGAGAACATCATCCTCAACCTCTTCCACGCCAGCGGCAACAGCGTGGAAAAAACCCAGCGCGGCATCGTCTACATCGACGAGGTCGACAAGCTCGCCCGCAAGAGCTTCTCCAGTTCCGTGAGTCGCGACGTGAGCGGCGAGGGCGTGCAGCAGGCGCTGTTGAAGATCCTCGAGGGCAGCAACGCCAGCATCCAGATCAAGGGCAACAAGCGGCTGCCCAACCAGGAATTCCTCCAGGTCGACACCACCAACATCCTGTTCATCTGCGGCGGCAGCTTCGAGGGCATCGAGCGGCTGGTGCAGGAGCGCACCGGCCGCAAGACGGTGGGGTTCGGGCACGAGCGCGGCGAGAAGGGCGAGGTGGCCCAGAAGCTGATGCGCATCATCACGCCGGAAGACCTCGAGCAGTTCGGGTTGATCCCGGAGTTCATCGGGCGCCTGCCCGTGCTCGCCGTCATGGACCCGCTCGGCGTGGACGACCTGGTGCACGTGCTCGCCGAGCCGCGCAACAGCATCGTCAAGCAGTACCAGAAGCTCTTCAAGTTCGAGAAGGTGAAGCTTTCCTTCACGCCGGAGGCGCTCCGCGCCATCGCCGAGAAGGCTGTCACCCGGAAGGCGGGTGCCCGCGGGCTGCGCACCATCCTCGAGTCGGTGATGCTCGACATCATGTTCGAGCTGCCGTCGCAAGACAACATCAAGGAAGTGGTGATCAACGAGGAAGTGATCCGCAGCGGCGCCCAGCCGCGGATCGAGCCGCTCCGCGAGCTGGGCGGCGCCGGGTAGATGGAACCCGGCTTTCTCGTCGCCAGTCCCCAGATGCGCGACCCCAACTTCGAGGGCGCGGTGGTTCTCCTGGTGCAGCACTCCTCGCAGGGTGCGCTGGGGCTGGTGGTCAACCGCGAGGCGCCGGTCAAGATCGGCGACGTGGCGAGCCACCTCGACCTGCCGGGAAAGAGCGGTCGCCTGCTGTCGCCTGCGCTCTGGGGCGGCCCGGTGGAACGGGGGAGCGGCTTCGTGCTCTACCGCGGGGTGTGTCGCGAGGGGTGGACGGTGTCGGGGATCGGCGTGTCGCCCTCCCGTGAACGTCTTGCCGCGTTGATCGCGGCAAGTTCGGAGTTCGCGCTCTGCCTTGGCTACGCAGGCTGGGGCCCGGGACAGCTCGACCGCGAGCTGGAGGAAGGCTCGTGGGTGTACGTCGAGGCCACGCCCGACCTGCTCTTCGACTGCCCGCTGGGCGACCGCTACGACCGGGCGCTCCAACGCCTCGGGGTGTCGGCCCAGACCCTGTGGATGACGCCGGTCAACGAGTAGCAGCGAATACGCGGCCGCCCGACTAAGGGGGGCGCCGTGCGACAGCTCATCTTTACGCGCGTGGTGGGGTCCGGGGCCTTCGGCACCGTCTACCTCGCCGAGCTGGTCGGCTCGCGGGGCTTCCGGCGGCCCGTGGCGGTGAAGGTGCTCGCGGAGAACCATCCCGACGGCGAGATGTTCGTGTCGCGCGTGCGCGACGAGGCACGACTCCTGGGGCTGCTGCAAGACGAGCACATCCTGAAAGTGCTCGAACTCGTGCGTGTACCCGGTCGCGACGCGGTCTTGATGGAGTACGTCGAGGGGATCGATCTCGACGCGCTGATCGCCAAGGCCGAGCGGCCGCCGCCCCGGGCGCTCGCCGAGCTGGGCGCCACGGTGGCCGGGGCGTTGCACACCGCCCACACGGCCCGGCACCCGTCTACCGGCGAGGCGCTCAACGTCGTGCACCGCGACGTGAAGCCGGCCAACGTCATGGTCACCGACAAGGGCGGCGTGAAGCTGCTCGACTTCGGCGTGGCCCAGGCGCGCTTCGCCGCGCGCGAGAGCCGCACCGGGCAGTTCGTCCTCGGGACGCTCAACTACATGGCGCCCGAGTACATCATCACCGGCGAGGTGAGCCCCGCCGCCGACATCTTCGGCCTCGCGCTCACGCTCTGGGAGGCCGCTGCCGGCGAGGTTTTCGGCCAGCCCAAGCTCAAGGAAGACGCGCACCAGAAGCGGCTCGAGGAGCGGCTCGGCCAGATCTCCGGCACCCACGCCCAGCTCGTTCCGGTGCTCCGCCAGATGATGGAGTGGAACCCGCGAAACCGGCCCAACGGCGCCACGGTGGAACGCCAGCTGATCGCCGCCGCCGACCTCCTCCGCGGCACGGGACTGCGCTCGTGGGCCTCGTCGGCGGTGCCCGTGGCGGTCGAGGCCGCCCGTCGCGACGCGCGCGACGGCGCCGGGCTGGTGGGCAAGACAGTGAACATCGCCGATGGCGAGGGCGACGAGGCGG
>VGRQ01000023.1 GCA_016875315.1 Deltaproteobacteria bacterium
GGGCAAGGCGAGCCCTTGAATCCGCCGGGGTCGCGCGTCGCGATCAGGTGGCAGCCGGCGGCGGTGGCCGACGCGGCGCAGACTGCGTCCTCGAAGTCGGCCCACCCCCTGGCCACCGCGTCCGAGAGCACGGCGGCGTCGAGTGGTGCCACCGCGAAGACGGAGAGCACGTCGGCCACGCACCGATCGCCGAACTCGCGTCCGCGGGAGCGCGAGGCCAGGTAGTGCAGCGTGGTGACACAGTGGGCGGCCAGGAGGCCCTCGGCTTCCCCCGACTCGATCGCCGCCCACAGCGCGGCGGCCGCGTCGGCGTGTGGGGACCGGTCGAGGAGAACGTCGAGGATGACGTTCAGATCGACGAGGACGCGGCGCTTCATCCGTACTTCTCGACCTGGTGGACGCGGTGCGCCTCGGGGTCGGTGTCGCGAAGGGCGCCGCGGAGACGCGCGAGCACCGGCGTGGTCGGCGTCGCGACCGGCGGCGCGGCGATGGCCGCCAGGTAGTCCTCGACGAGCCGCGACACCGAGGTGCCCGACGCGGCCGCGTACTGTTTCGCCGCGGCGATGACCCGTGGGTCGACCGTGAGGGTGAGCTTGGCGGTCATGCACGTGTACCTCGGGGAAGATGTACACGTGTGAGGGCGGGCCGTCAAGCGGTGATAGCTGCCGGGCCGGTGCTCTCCCCCGTTGCCCGTCGCCTGCTCGCGCGTTTCCGCCCCTACGCGGGGCGGCTCGCCCTCGCGACCGCGCTGGTGTCTGTCGCGAGCTCGATTCCCTCGCTGCTGGTGTTCGTCATCCAGGGGGTGCTCGACCGCGTGCTCATCGAGCGCGACGAGGCGGCCTTGCGGCTCCTCGCCCCGGGCATCGTGGGGCTCTACGCGCTCAATGGCGGCGTGGCGGTGGCGCGCGGGATGCTCACCCGCTCGGTGGCCTGGCGGGTGGTCACCGACCTGCGCGGCGAGCTGCACGCGCACTTGCTCGCGCTCGACGTGGACTGGCACCAGCGGCTGCCGGCCGGGGAGCGGGCCAGCCGCGCGCTCGCCGACGTGAACAACCTGCAGTACGCGGTGTCCGGTGTCGTCACCGCCGTGCAGAAGCCGGTGGCGCTCCTGGGGCTGGTGGCCACCGCCTTCTACATGAACCCCTTCCTCGCCTCGGTGGCGCTGGTGGTCTTGCCCTTCGTGGCCGTTCCCATCGATCGCTTCGGCAAGTGGGGCCGGTCGAGCACCCGCGACGCGCTCGACGCGGCGGCGCGATTGTCGGGAAACCTGCTGGAGACCTTGTCCGGCATCCGGGTGGTGAAGCTCTCCGGCGGCGAGGCCGAGCGACAGTCCCGCTTCGACGCGGTGAACGAGCAGCACCACGCGGCGCAGATCAAGTCGGTCACGGCGCAGCTGTTGCCGGGCCCGGTGGTGGAGCTGATCGCGGCGCTCGGCGTGGGCGCGGCGATCTACGCCGGGGGGCGGCAAGTGTTTCGCGGCGAGGTGCAGCCCGGCGAGCTGATCGCCTTCCTCGTGGCGCTGGGGCTGATGAACGACCCGCTCAAGGGGGTGGCGCTGGTACACAGCCTCGTGCAGCGGGCGCTGGCCTCGGCCGACACGGTGTTTGCGCTCTTGGACACCGAGCCTCGAGTGTACTCGGTGGGCTCGCGCCTCGCCTCGGCCCCCGCGCGTGTCTCGGTTGAGGGGCTTGGCTTTGACTACGGCGAGGGGGGGGTGCTGCACGGCGTGGACTTTGCCGTCGACGCCGGGCAGAAGGTGGCGATCGTGGGCGCGAGCGGCGCCGGGAAAAGCACCTTGCTGGCGATGCTCACCCGCCTGCGCGATCCCTCCTCGGGGCGGGTGGCGTGGGACGGCGTCGACCTCCGCGACTTCGATCTCGCCTCGCTCCGCTCGCGCGTGGCGGTGGTGACCCAGGAGCCCTTCCTGTTCGACGACACCGTGGCCAACAACATCCGCTTCGGTTGTCCCGGGGCGAGCGACGCCGCCGTGCGCCACGCGGCGGAGGTGGCCGACGCGCTCGGTTTCGTCGAGGCCCTGCCCCGGGGTTTCGACACCCGCATCGACGAGCTCGGCATGCGCCTGTCCGGTGGGCAGCGGCAGCGACTGTGCATCGCCCGCGCCGTGCTCCGCGACGCGCCGGTGCTGGTGCTCGACGAGGCCACCAGCAACCTCGACAGCGAGAGCGAGGCGCTGGTGAACGCGGCGCTGGAGCGGGCCGCGCGGGGGCGGACCACCTTCGTGGTGGCGCACCGGCTGTCGACCGTGCGCGACGCCGACCTGATCCTCGTGCTGGACAAGGGCCGCCTCGCCGAGCGCGGCACCCACGCCGAGCTGCTCGCCCGCGATGGCCTCTACGCCCGCCTCGTGGCGGGACAGGTGTGACATGAACTTCCGGCAGCGCGTGTGGGCCCTCGTCCGCGAGATCCCCGAGGGACGAGTGATGGGCTACGGCCAGGTGGCCACCGTGCTCGGATCGCCCGGCGCGGCGCGGCAGGTGGGCTACGCGATGGCCGCGCTCGAGGCCGGCACCGACGTGCCCTGGCAGCGAGTGATCCACAGCGACGGGACGCTGGCCACGAGGGGCGATCCCGTCCGGGCGGTGGTGCAGCGGGGGCTCCTGGAGAGAGAGGGTGTCAGTTTCAGGGGCGACCGGGTAGACATGGCGCAATTCGGCTGGGTGCCGGCTTGATCCTTGCCTGGCTCTGGGTGGCGCTGGGCGTGGTGTTCTACCCGCTGGTGGTGCTGCTCGCGTGGGCCCACCCGCGCCTGCGCGAGCACGCGCGGGAACGGCTGGGCCTGGTGACCCCGGAGGTGGAGCCCGGCGCCCTGTGGATGCACGCGGCCTCGCTGGGGGAGGGGAAGATCGTCGAGGCGGTGGCGCCGGTCTTGCCCCTGCCGGTGGTGCGCACCTGCACCAGCGACACCGCCCGCCCGCAAGACACCGGCGTGGCCTGGACCACCTGCCTGCCGCTGGACAGCTGGCCGTGTGTCACGGCGTGGCTCGACCGGGTGCGTCCCCGGGCGCTCTTGCTGGTGGAGGCCGAGTTCTGGCCGGCCTTGTTGCTCGCCTGCCGTGCCCGGGGCATTCCCGTCACCCTGCTCGCGCCACGCGAGGCGTCCGGCGTGGCGCGACTGTCACGGCTTCCCGGCCTCTTGTCGTACCTCCGGCGCGGCATGGCGGTGGTGGTGCCGGGCGACGATCTCAAGCGCCAGCCGGCCCGGCGCGCGCCCACCTTCACCTGGAGCGGCGACGCGCTCTTGTGCGGCTCCACCCACGCGGGCGAGGAGCGGGCGCTGGTGGAAGCGTGGTGGTCGTTGCCGCAGCGGCCGCTCCTGGTGCTGGCGCCCCGCGATCCGCGTCGTTTCGAGGCGGTGGCGGGCCAGCTCGCCGAGCTGGCGGCACGGGGCTTCAGGCTGGCGCGGCGCTCGCAGTTTGGTCCCCGCGTGCCCGAGGGGAGCGAGGTGGTGCTGCTCGACACCATCGGCGAGCTGTCCACCCTCTACGGCGCGGCGCGGGCCGCTTATGTTGGGGGGACGCTCTTTCCGGGGGTAGGTGGACACTCGCCCGCCGAGCCGCTCGCAGCGGGACTGCCGGTGGTGCGCGGGCCCTGTGTCGAGGCCAACGCCGTGGCCTGGGAGGGGGTCGACGCCGTGGTGGCGACGGAGTCCACGCTGGCCACGTCGCTGGTGACGGCCTTGCATCGGCAGCGGGCGACAGTCGGCGCCTCGCCTGCGCTGGCGGAGGTGGTGGCAGCATTGTCGCCTGCGCTGGCGGCGCCGGTGCCGCCCGAGCGTCCGCTGCGCCCGTGGTTGTGGCCGCTGGTGCCGGTGTGGATGGCGGGAGCGCTCCTGCGGCCGCGCCCGTTGAAGAAGGCCTCGATCCCGGTCATCTCGGTGGGCGCGCTCTCGGCGGGTGGCTCGGGGAAAACGCCGGTGGCAGCGTGGATCGCGGCGCGGGTACACGGCAGCGTGGTGGTGTCGCGGGGCTACGGCCGGCGCAAGGGTGCTGACATTCGCATGTCGGGCGAGGCCACCGACCTCGGCGACGAGCTGGCGATGCTGGCCCGCCGGGGACAGGCGGTGTGCTCCGCCCCCGATCGCGTGGCCGGCATCGAGACTGCAGCGAAGGCCGGGGCGCGCGTTGCGGTGCTCGACGATGGCTTGCAGTACGGCGCGGTTGGTCGCGACATTGAAGTGCTTGTTATCGACGCCCGCTGGCCGGATGGGGGCGGGCCCATCCCGGTGGGTACCCGCCGGGTGCCCCGGTCGTGGATCGGCAAGGCCGACGTGATCTGGAGTAACCACGGGCCCCTCCCGGGCTGGGTCGCGTCGCTGGCGCGTCGCGACGCGATCATCGTGGAGGGGCGGTATCGTCCCGTGGGCTGGCGGCGCCGCGGCGAGCTCTTGCCGCTGTCGGCCATTCCCGCGCGCCCGGCGATCGCGCTCGCGGGCATCGCCCGGCCCGACGGTTTCTTCCGTCAACTGCGCCAGCTCGGCGTCCGGGTGGAGCGCACGATGGTGTTCGCCGACCATCACGCCTTCACCTGGCACGACTTGCAGGCCATCGAGGCCTGGACCGACGATCACCTGGTGGTGACCACCGAGAAAGACGCGGCGCGCCTCCCGGCCGACGCGCGGGCCTGGGCGCTGGTGGTGGAGGTAGAGCTGGCCAGCGGCGAGGCGGCGCTGCGCGAGCGCCTGGAGGCGCTGTGAAGGCCCTCGCCGTGGCGATGCTGCGACGCTTGCCACTCGGGCTGGCCAGCGCCCTCGGCTGGGCCCTGGCCTGGCTGTGGTGGACGCTGTTGCCGCTGCGCAGGCGCGAGGCGATCGACAACCTGCGCCACGCGCTCCCGGAGCTGGCGCCGGGCCCAGTGTTGCGGCGCATGATGCACGACCTCGTGCTCGGCTACGTGGAGTTGTTCCAGTTCGAAGGCCTGCGGATCGAGGTGACCGGCGCGGAGTCGGTGCGCGGGGCCATCGTGGTGGGTGGCCACGGCGGCGCCTGGGACGTGGCGCTGCTGGCCTGGGCGGAGGCCTTCCCGCTCGCCATCTTCCTGCGCACGCCGAAGGATCCCTTTGTCGCGAGACTCCTCGCCGAGCTGCGCGACGCGCACGGCGTGGTGCGCATGGAAACCGGCGCGACCATGAAAGACGCCTACGCCCAGCTCGAGTCCGGTCGTAACGTGTACTTCGTGCAGGACCAGCGCCACAACAAGGGGCCGGGATTGCCCTTTTTCGGTCGCCCGGCGCGCACCTCGCTCGGCGCGGCGGTGGCCTCGCTCAAGACCGGCCGCCCGGTGTACGGGGCATGGCAGTGGCGCGAGTCGGTGGGGCGCCATCGATTGCACATCGCTCCGTTGCCAGTGGAGGGCACGGCGGAGGAGCGGACGGTGGCGATGAACAGGTTCTACGAGGAGCAGATCCGCGCCCGGCCGCACGGGTGGTTGTGGCTGCACCGGAGGTGGGGGTAGGGGAGGAGTTCGGAACGAGCCCGGGAGTATGCGCTGCTCGCAGTGGGTGGTCGCTGTCGCTGGCAGTCGCCGGAGCCATCGAGTGCGACCCCGCGGATGTGACGCTCGGAGAGGAGTCAGGAAGCGAACTGACCGGGTTGTCGCCACGGCCCTTCGGCGATGTCGATGGCGACGGCGCCGACGAGTTCGCCATCGGCGCCCCCGGCGCCTACAACGGCGACGGCGCGGTGTACATCTACTCGTACCCTTCGCCGTAGGTTCGAGGCGCATCGACGTGCCGCGCCAGCTCGACGAGCGCGCGGAGCGGCGGATTCTCGCGGGCTCGGCCGCGAGCCCCGGACTATCCGCCGCTCGGAGGCCTGTCGCGAGTGGTGTGTGACCGCCAGGCTCGCAAACTACCCGCTTTCTCCCGTGTGCGAGGGTGGCGCCCCGGCACGGGACGCCCCCTGGCGGACCGCAGAGCGGCGGATTCTCGCGGGCTCGGTCGCGAGCCCGGGACTATCCGCCGCTCGGAGGTCGCCTTCGCTGTCGCCGCCGCTGCCGATGTCGCCGTCGCTGTCGCTGTCGCCGTCGCCGTCGCTGTCGCTGTCGCTGTCGCTGTCGCGACCGGCGCGCGATGGAACCGCCGGTTGGCCTACCCATCGACCTTCCCGGCGCCGCCGCCCCCCTAGAAATCCACCGTCGTCGGATCGTCCCGGGTCACCTTCCCGGGCACCACCACGAGGTCGTCCGGCTCGCCGTAGAGCGCCACGTACGACACGTAGTACCCGCCGACTTTCTTCACGTAGTCGCGCGTCTCCGGGTAAGGGATGTGCTCGACGAAGTCTTCCAGCGGGATCTGGTCGCCCCACGGCCTGAGCCACGCCGACACGTTGTGTGGCCCGCCGTTGTAGCTCGCCACGGCGAGCGGCCAGGCGCCGCCGAAGCGATCGAGGAGCTGGCCCAGGTACCACATGCCGTAGCGAACGTTGGTGGACGGGTTCTCCAGCACCTCCGGCGAGTACGTGGGGTCGCCCATGCGCGCGGCGATGCGCGCCCCGGTGCGCGGCATCACCTGCATCAGCCCGATGGCGCCCACCGGCGAGAGCGCCCACTGGCGGTACACGCTCTCCTGGCGCATCAGCCCGAGGGCGAGCAGGGGATCCACGTCGTAGCGCTGGCCGTGCCGCCACAAGGGGTCGGCCTCGGCGGTGGGAAAGGTCAGTCGCCAGGCGGCCACCTTCTGGTCGGGGGTGGCGGCGATCTTGTGGGTGCCCCAGGAAAAGCGTGCCACGTGGTAGTGATCGCGCACGAGCAGGAACACCTGCCGCCAGTCGCCCACGTCCAGGGTCACTTCCGGGCGCGCCGTGCCCCCCACGTTGGGGTCGATGGCGTCGTACATGCGTGCCACGAGGGGGGCGGCGAGGTCGAAGGCGCCGGCGCGGGCGAGGTCCGACGCGGCCTGCGCGTCGGGGAACAGGTCCGGGTGATTTGCCTGGAGCTCGTCGAGCAGGCGGGCGCCCTCGGCGGGGTCGAAGAGGAAGCTCGAGGCGTAGGCCTCGGGACGCTCGTCCCAGGAACGACCGGGCTTCCACTCGGAGGCCGCGACGGGAGCGGGTGCAAACGCCGCCGCGCTCGCCACCGGACGATCGCCGCCCGTGGGCGCGGCCACCGGGGGCAAGGCGTGGGTGACGCGAGGGAGGGGATCGGCGGGCGACAGTCGAGGGCCGGGCCATCGTCCCGCGCGCCGGGTGACGGTCTCGCCCGCGATGTCGCCCCGCAGCAGCGCCGCGTACCAGGACCACGGGTTGTCCGCCACGATCTCGTCGCCCGCGGCCTTGGCCTTGTCGGCCTCGCCCATCTTCTGCAGCGTGCGCACGCGGAAGAAGCGCGCGGCGTCGCCGGTCCAGTCGTCGCCGTCGTCGATGGCCTCCAGCCGCTTGAGCGCGTCGGGCCAGTCGCCGAGGCGGTAGGCGGAAAAGGCCGCGAGCCAGCGGGCTTCCTTGCCGAGCGCGCCCCCCGACTTGCCGATGGCCGTCCACCCGTCCCTCGCGTCGGCGTACTCGCCGGCGAGTAACTGTGCCCGTGCCAGCTCCTCTCTCGCCGATCGGAAACGACTGCCGGGATGGGCCTTGGCGCCGTCGACCAGTTGTTGTGCCGCGCCTTTCCAGTCGCCGCCCTTGGCCAGCGCCCGGTACCGTTGCCAGGCGATCTCCGCGTCGGGGCGCGCGGCGTACTGCTCGGCCAGCGTGGCGGCGACGGCGATGTATTGCTTCGTGCCCCACTTGAACTGGTCGTCGTGGCTGTCGATCCACTGGGCCACGGCCGGGTCGGTGGCCGCCCGCTGCGTGAGTTCCTGGAACATCGCCCAGGCCTCGCGCTCGTAGCCGCAGCGCTTGCGCTCGGCGGCGAGGCGACAGGCGGTGATGCCGTCGGCGGGGAGCGCGGTGTCGAAGCCCTCCCGCGCCAGCTCGTCGAGCCTCGCCCGCGCGCTGTCGCCGGTGGAGTGGTAGGCGTGGTCGAGCACCAGCGACTGCAGCATGGGGATGCCCTGCGCCGGGTCGGTGTTCGACACCGCCAGCGCGATGCCGAGGCGCAGGCTCTCCTCGCGCGGACTGTCGGGGTGCGTCGCGATGTATTGCTGGTAGGCGGCCACGGCGGGGCCACGGTTCCCGGCCGCCACGTGGGCGTCGCCCATGAGCACGAGGCACTCGTCGGCGTGCGGGCCCTCGGGCCAGTTCTTCCGGTAGGCGGCACACTCGCTCGCCGCCACGCTGTGACGCCCGCGCTCGTGGTCGGCCAGCGCCTCGTACCAGGCTCCCCAGGGAGCGACCGGCGTGCCCGAGGCGCGCACCTTGGAGAACAGGGCGCTCGCGAGGTTGGGGTCGCCGTTGTCGAGGTAGGCGAGCCCCAGCGCGAGCTGCACGGCGGCGCGCAGGCGCGCGCTGGTGTTCTTCTTCGCGAGCCAGCTCTCGTAGTTCCAGATGGCGCGCGCGAGGTCGCCCTGGTTGCGGGCCTCGATGGCGGCCGCCAGCGGATCGGCGGGGGTGGGGGCCACGCGGCCGGGCGCGCTGGTGGGCGCCACGGGGAGCACTGTCCCCGGGCCCGCCAGCGCGAGCCCGAGGACGAGCAAGCTACCCAGCAAGCTCCTTCTCCTTCACGCCGAGCTTCACGGTGCCGTCGTCGAGCAGCACCGAGTACACCGCCTTGCCAGCCTCGAGCGCCACCGCCTGGACGTGGCCGCGGCCGGCCTTCTTGAGTTCCACCGGGTTGCCCAGGTGGTACTTCGCGCCCTCGGGCGGCTGCGGGGTGGCGATGGGCTCGCCGTGCTCCAGCCACTCGGCGTAGCCCCCCTGCAACATGCGCGCGAGGCCCCAGCCCTGCTCGCGCAGCCAGGTGGCGATCTGGTCGGACTCGGGGCTGCCGGTCTGGTCGTACACCGTCACCCGGATGTCTTTCCCGGGGAGCAGGTCGAGTCGCGACTTAACCTGCTCGCCTGGGAGCACGACCGCCCCGGGGAGCGTGCCGGCGGCGCACTCCTTCGGGTGCCGCATGTCGATGATGAACGGCGACACGTTGCTGATCACCTGCGAGGCGAGCCAGGTGCGGCCGATCTTCTCGAGGTGCTTGGGACCGGGCGTGTCGCCGGAGCCATCGACCACCTTCGGGATCACGCTCGGGTCGATCGTCGCCGGCGCGGCGCGCTTCTTGAGCGCCTCGTTCTCGGGGATGTCTTCCGCCTGCCACTCCATGCCAAAGGCCTTGATCGCCACTTTCTTGACGGCAGCTTTCAAACGGTCGCGGATCAAAGCCAGGCCTCCTGGATGCGCTGGGTGTGTACGCGCAGGGCCTCGGCGGCGTCGTCGGGCAGCACGCTGAAGTGGACGGCGATGCGATGGGTGGCGGGGATGCTCTCGTCGCGCTCGTCGATGGGGATTTTCCAGATGCGGACCACCCGCGCCGCCCCGCGCCAGGTGTGCGCCGCGCCGGGGACGGAGAGGGTGAAGGCGAGGGTGTCGCCGTCGGCGCAGGTTTCCACGTCGTCGAAGGCGAGCCCGGTGACGCTGAAGTTCATGAACGGGTCGGGCTCGAACAGCTTGCCGGTGGCGTTGCCGCCCTTGAGCCAGGCGTCGACGGCGTCGGCGTCGTTGCCCGCGATCACGAAGTACTTCAGCGTGATGCCCCCGTTCATGCGGGGGTACTCGCGCTTCTCCGGGGTGGGCACGCGGGTGACCTTCACCTGGAGGCGGGTGCCCTCGCTGTGCCCGACGTTGGCGATGACCCGCGACACGCCGGCCTCGGCGGAGAAGTCGACGATCACCGAGTGGCCGGCGGGAAGATCGGTGCCATCGGGCACCTCGAGGGTGAGCTCGGCGCCCTGCTGGGCCACGCAACGACCCTTGACGAGCAAGGGGGGCGTGGCGGCCGCGTAGACCAGGGAGACCGGCGCGGGGAGTTTCAGGTTCGGGACCATGCGCGCGGATGTAACGCGGTCGCGCCGTGCACTGTCCTTGCACCATTCGTCCCCGGTCGCGGCACGCCGCCTCGCGCTCTCGCGCACCCGGCAGGCCTAGCTTGCCGGTGTCCCTGGAGAACTCGTGAATCCTGTCCTCAGAGCCGTCGGCATCGTGTTCGTGTTCATCCTCACCGCCGTGAGCTGGTTCGTGCTCGCCGGGGTCACCGACTCCCGGAACAGCAGCGGCCGCTGGGAGATCCGCCAGGAGGTGGGGAGCCTGTGGGGCAACGCCCAGGTGCAGCGGGCGCCGGAGATTCAACTTCGCTGGGAGGAGGAGGTGGTGGAGAAGCGCGACGTGACCGACGCCAACGGCACGGTGATCACCACCCGCTACGACCGCCGCACCGAGACCCGTACCCGGTCGTTCTCCCCGGCCTCCACCCGCGCCGACGTGAAGCTACACCTCGACGAGCGCCGCCGCGGCCTCTTCTGGTTCCCGCTCTACGACGTGGACTTCGACGGCACCTGGACGGTGACCAGCGACGACACCGTGCGCCGCGCGCTCGACCTCACGTTCCGCTTCCCCGACGAGAACGCGATGTACGACGACTTCCGCTTCGTGGTCGACGGCGCCGAGGTGAGCGCGGTGCCGCAGAACGGGGCCGTGGCCACCTCGGTGTGGATCGACCCGGGGCAGACGGTCACCCTGGCGGTGTCGTACAGGAGCCGCGGTGCCGACAGTTGGCAGTACCAGCCCTCGCAGGGGGTGGCGCAAGTGAAGGACTTCCAGCTCGGCATGGTCACCGACTTCGACCGCATCGACTTTCCCGTGCCCGGCCTGTCGCCCACCGCGAAAAGCGACAATGGTGTGGGCTGGGACCTTCGCTGGGACTTCGCCTCGGTGGTGACCGGTTTCGGCGCGGGGATGATCATGCCCACCCGCATCCAGCCGGGCGAGCTGGCCACGGAGCTGGCGGTGTCGGCGCCCCTCTCGCTCGGGCTGTTCTTCCTCTGGATCTACGTGCTCGGTCTCTTGCGCGACCAGCAGGTACACCCCATCAACTACCTGTTCATCGCCGCCGCCTTCTTCGCCTTCAACCTGCTGTTCGCCTACAGCGCCGATCACTTGCCCATCGAGTGGGCCTTCGGGATCAGCGCCGGGGTGAGCGTGCTCCTGGTGGCGAGCTACCTGCGCCTGGTGGTGGGCGCCCGCTTCGCCCTCGTGGAGGCCGGCCTCGCGCAGTTGCTCTACCAGGTGGGCTTCGCGACGGCGCACTTCTTCGATGGCTTCACCGGGCTCACCATCACCGTGCTCGGCATCGTCACCCTCTTCGCGCTGATGCAGCTGACCGGGCGCATCGACTGGTCGAAGGCTTTCGCGAGGAAGGCGGTGGTGGCGTGATCGGGCCGGAGGTGGGCCCTCTCGCGCGTGCCGGTGGGCGCGTCGAGCGTCCCGGCGGGCGCCTAGCCCTCGAGCATCCCCGAGGCCATCGCCCGGGCCACGGCGGCGGAGCGGCTCCGCACGCGCAGCTTGGAGAGGATGTGCTCGATGTGGGTGCGCACCGTGGCGCGCGACAGGTCGAGCCTGCGCGCGATGCGGGCGTTGGTGAGCCCGGCGGCCACGAGGATCAGCACCTCCTTCTCGCGCGGCGACAAGGGCGGCAGGCCGTCGATGTCTTCGCCCGTGGGCGCGAGGGTGACGGTGCGGTGGGGGCCGGCCCCGGCGCAGTACATGCGCCAGGTCTTGCCCTTCACCCGCACCTCCACGGCGGGGGTGCCGTCGGTGCAGGCGGCGGCGCAGGTCTGGGTGCAGACCGTGGTGCCGTCGAGCCCGCGAGCGTCGACGATGTCGACGCATCGCTGGCCCACCACCTTGCCGAGCGTGGCGTCGGCACTGGGGGATGCGCTCTCCACCTTGCCGCTGGCGTCGGTGACGAGAGCGATGGTCTTGCGCGGCACGCGAGCCTCCCACGGGATCTTACTCCCCAGGGCGGGCGCGGGGCGACGATTCGGATCGTGGCTGTTCAACATGCTGACCTCGGGACACAGCGGAGAAAGGTTCCGTGGCGTTTGAGCTCGTCCAGCCGGCAGCTCCACACGAGCTGGCCGTCGTGGACGGTCATGTCGGGACAGCCGTCGCACATGTTGGCCTCTCCGTCGGCCATCATGTCGATCGGCTGGATGAAAGCGATGCTCTGCATGTGCAGGCGCTTGAGCGCCCGCGAGGGGTGGGTCGCGACGTCGCGCGTGTAGCGCGCGAGGGCCTGGCGCATCTTCGGGTCGATCGGCGCGAAGAGCCCCATGGTGGCGCGGCCCTGCTTGAGCAAGAACGGGTGCGCGTAGGCGAGGTAGGTGCCCTTCATCGCGTGGTGACCCGCCTGCACCGCCTCCATGAAGCGCGGGCCGACGTAGCCGTAGATGCGGTCGCTGTTGCCGACGCGGGTGACCAGCGTCCACTTGAAGGAGTTGGGGTCGCGCGTGCCGCCGAGGAAGGCGCTGGCCTCGAAGTCGGGGATCTCCTTCTGGATCACCTCGAAGAGCTCCGGCGTGGTGAGCGGGGTGGGGTTTTTCTCCTGGTCGTAGTAGGGCAACTCGTCGAGCCCCACCTTCTCGTCCTGCGCCCAGTAGTCGAACTCCTGGCTGCGCCCGGTGCGGAAGAGGATGAACACCATCGAGTGTACGATGTCCATGTGGGCCTGCGCCCAGCGGATCATCTCGGGCACCTCGTGCATCGTGTCGCGGAACACGGTGCTGTTGAAGGCGCAGGAGATACCGCCTTCCTCGGCCACCATCCTCGCGAACTGCAACCGAAGCTCGTTGAGCTCGAGGTTGCCGCGGCGCTTGTGACCCGGCCGCGACTGCGAGCTGTCGACGTGGAACGTCACCCCGTGAAGCCCGGCTTTCTTGAGGTCGCGCAGCATCTGCGGCGACATCGCGTGGCCGTTGGTGTTGACCACGGGCTTGAGCCCGTAGTCTTGCTTCACGATGCGGACGATCTCGACGATCTCCGGGTGGGTGAGCGGGTCGCCCCCGGCGATGGAGACGCTGTCCATCTTGCGTTGCGACGTGAACACGTCGAGGTCGCAGCGGATGTCCCTCAGCGACTTGTGGCTGTTGGCCTCGTTGGTCGAGTAACAACCCTCGCAGTAGATGTTGCACTTCTTGGTCGGCTCGAGCCACGACAACACGTTGTCGTTGAGCGACCAGGGCAGGCGGTAGAGAGCAGTCGGTTCCATACTTCCTCAGAACTGGATGGTGCGCTCGTACTCGGAGCGCTCGCACACCTCGGGGCGGGTGGCGTAGAACTCGCGCCAGAGGCGCAGGTAGCCCTGGTGCAGGGCCTCGGGTGACATCTTGTTGGGTTTGAACACCACGTTCGCGTCGTTGTACTTCGACCAGTCGCGGGTGAGGATGCGGTCTTCCGCCAAGAGCTTGTGCCAGCTCGGCGTGCCCGGGTAGGGCGTGAACACCGCGAACTCGGCCTTCTTGATGCCGCTCTCGGTGGCGAAGCTGAGCATCCGGTCGACCGTGCCCTCGTCGTCGCCCTCGTTGCCGAGCAGGAAGCTGGTGTAGGGCTCGATCCCGTGGTCCCAGCTCTTCTTGATGGCGTCGACCGCGCGGAGGTACGCGCGGGGGTTCTCGCCGGAGAAGGCGTTCATCGTCACCGGGTCGAAGCCGCCCACGAGGTAGAACATGTCGACCCCGGCGTCTTTCGCGAGCTTGAGGAAGTTCGACGGCGCCGCGAGGATCATCGGCATCGAGATGCCGATGTACGACACGGTGAGCGGGCGGCCGTTGTCGACCAGGTGCCGCAGCAGCTCGATCATGCGCTTGCTGCCGGCCGTCCCGGGGAGCCACCCGGTGTCCTCGGTCAAACACGCGCGGCGACCGCCCTCGGCGATCTGGCGGGCCTGCGCCAGGACGTGTGACATGGGAAGGGCGCGGGCCTTTGGCCCCATGGTCCCAGGGAGCGCGCAGGCGTGGCACGACAGGGGACAGCCCCGCGACACCTGCAGGGGATAGTCGTCGGGACGGAAACTCTCGTTCTCGCTGCCGAAGTAGATCGACAGGTCGGGCGGCGGGAGCTGGTCGACATCGACCGCGCCCGCCACGTAGCGAGGTTGCAGCTGGCCGTTCTGCACGTCGCGGAGCAGGCCCGGCCACAAGAGCTCGCCCTCGCCCACCACCACGGCATCCACGTGGGGTTGCACCTCGTCGGGCATCATCGTGGGGAAGATGCCGCCGGCCACCACCTTCTTGCCCTGGGCGCGGAAGTAGTCGGCGAGCTGCAAGGCCCGGGTGGCGGCCGGGGTGAAGAAGCTCATCGCCACCACGTCGGCGTCGGAGGGCCGATCGGCCGGTTCGAGGCGGTCGTCGCGGTATTCCACCGTCCAGTCGCGCGGGGTGGCGCCGGCGATCGCCGCGAGGCCGAGGGAAGGGGAGCCGAGGTACTCCTTCATCGGGACGAAGTCGAGCAGCTCCGGGTTGCTCGCGGCGTGGCGTTGGAACCCGGGGTAGACGAAGAGAATCTTCACGACTCGCCTCCAAGGCAGAGCGCGTAGGACATGGAGAGGCGGAGCCAACGCGCGGCGAGCGCGCGGGCCTCGGGGGTGCCCTCATGGTCGGCGCGCTGGAGCGCGGCGGTGGCGGCGTCGGCGAGCATGGCGAGGCTGCCGAGCCGGTGGAGCGTGACGTGATCGCCGAGCAGGCGGGTGCCGAGCCGAGCGCGGGCCTCGCCGATGGCGTCGCGACAGCGGGCGGCCTGCGGCCCCTCGGGCGCCTGCGTGAGCGCGAAGAGGCCGCGGTGTACCCGGAGCACGTCGTTGGCGCCCTCGAAGATGCGCGTGATGCGCGCGTCGCGGGCAAGCAGCGCGATGCCGGTTTCCTCGATGAAACCGTAGCCGCCGTGCAGTTGCAGCGCGGTGTCGACGATCTCGCCGCTGAGGTCGCTGGCGAGCACCTTGGCCGCGAGGGATCGCCACTCGAGCTTCGACTCGTCGGTGGCCGCCCATCGCACCAGCGCCTCGATGGCGAACAGTTTCGCCTCCATGTCGGCGAGTTGCTCGCGCACCACGGCGAGCTGGTCGAGGGTCCGGCCGAACTGCACGCGTACCGAGCAGTGATTCCGCGTGGCGGCGAGGGCGGCGTGGGCGGTGCCGGTGCAGCCGAAGGCCATCACCGTGCGGCCGTAGGCGAGGATGTGCTGGAGGCAGGCGGCGCCTTGTCCCACGGGGCCGAGGATCCGCTCGGCGCCGAGCGCCACGTCGTCGAAGTCGAGCATGGTGGTGGACGAGGCGCGCAGGCCGAGCTTGTCTTCCTCCGCGCCCACGCACACGCCGGCGTCGCCGCGTTCCACGAGCACCAGCGTCTGCCCCTTGCGCATGCCGCCGAGGCCCGGCGAGCGCGTGGACACCGTGTAGAGCGAGGCGAGGCCGCCGTTGGTGACGAAGCACTTCTGGCCGCGCAGCGCCAGCGCACCCTCCACCTCCGACAGCGTGCATCTCAGCGCCGAGAGGTCGCTCCCGGCGGCTGGCTCGGTGGTGGCGAAGGCGGCGAGGATCTCGCCGCTGGCCAGGCGCGGGAGGTATCGGTCTTGCTGGTCGGCGCTGCCGTAGCGAACCAGTCCCCGGGTGCCGAGGCCGAGGTGCAGGCCGAGGGTGGTGGCGACCGAGCGGTCGCGACGGGCGATCACCGCGGCGATGCTGCCCGTGGCCCAGAGGCCGAGGCCGCAGCCGCCGTGCGACTCGGGCAACGACAGGCCGAACAGGCCCATCTCTTTCAGGCCGTCGAGCACGTCGGCAGGAATCGACTTGCGACGATCATTCTCCCGAGGGTCGATCCGGTCGCGACAGAAACGATCCAGCGGATCGACGAGGGCCTCGACGACATCGAGCTCCCCCGGGGGCGCGAGCGCCGCGAGCGATGGGCGCGCCACCGGGGCCGGCGGGGCGGCCGTGTCAAGCATCGCCGATCCGGTTCTCGGCGAGGGCCAGGAGCCCGGCCACGTCGGTGATGCGCACCGCTTCTTCCAGCTCCACGTCGATGGAGAACTCCTCGGAGAGCATCGATACCAGCTCCATCGACGACACCGAGTCGAGGCCGAGGTCCTCGCGGAGGCGGTCGCCCCGCTTGATCTGCTGCTGCGGCACGGCCGAGAGGTCGCTGAGGATCTTGTAGATGCGGGCTTCGGTAGCGGGAGCGATCACGGGCGGGCCTCCGGAGGCGTGGGGAAGAAACCGAGGCGGGAGGCCCAGGTTTCGAAGTCGGAAAGGGAGTCGGAGAAGGGGCGGTAGCGCAGGCCGAGGGTCTGCTCGGCGAGATCGCCGCGCAGGGGGACGCCGTGGACCACGAGGTCGACGATCTCGCGCACCATGCGCGGCCGGGAGTGGCTGGCCACCGCCTGGCGCTCGGCGTCGTCGGCCAGCGCCTTGGCCACGCGTGGCGACATGGGCGCGCAGGGTTCGCGCACGCCGTAGCGTCGCGACAGGGCTACCAGCAGGCCGTGCAGCGGCACGCTCGACTGCGAGAGGATCACTCGCCGGGGCGCGGCCTCGCGCAGGGCCATCCGGGCGATGCCGATCGCCGCGTCGCGCGGGTCGACCAGCGACACGATGCCATCGGGGTGCGGGGGATCGTCGCCGCGGGCGAGGGCGACGATGAGCGCCGAGGTGCCGAGGCGCAGGTCGCCGGGGCCGATGCAGCCGGCGGGGAGGGCGATGCGGACGTCGAGGTCGGCGGCGGCCTCGAAGATCGACTCCATCGTCCATTTCAGGTCGTGGTACAGCCCGTGCGCCGGCGGTCGGGCGAAGCGGTCGTCCTCGCTGGACGGGCCGTCGCGACGTGGGGCGACGGTGGCGGTGGACGACACGTAGACCAGTCGCGACACCCTCGCGCGGTGGGCGGCGGCAATCACCGCGCGGCTCTGGCGCTCGCCGAGGGCGAGGGTGCCGGGGCGGTCGGTGCTGGTGCGCGGGTAGTGCCCGGCGAGGTGGACGACGGTGTGGACGCCCTGCATCGCGGCGTCGAGCGAGGCGGGGTCGTCGAGATCGGCGGGGACCATGCGCGCCTTGCGACTGCGCAGCCCGAGCACGTTCGACCGGGGACGGCGGCCGCAGCGGGGCTCCACGCCCTCGGCGCGCAGGGCATCGACGACGTGCAGGCCGATGAAGCCGTTGCTCCCGAGCACCAGCACCTCAGGCGCCATGCGACGCCTCCACGAACTGCGGGACTTCCACGCGGCGGATCTTCCCGCTCGAGGTGCGGGGCAAGGACCCGGGCGCCACCACCACCACGCGGTCGATGCGCACGCCGAGCGCCTCGAGCACCGCGCCCCGGATGCGACGGTCGGCACCCTCGGCCTTGCTGGCCGGCACCTCGGCGGCGAGCACGAGGATCTCGCCCTCGCCGGTGGGCAGCACGTAGGCGGCGGCCCCGGCCACGGTGGCGTCGACCGCGTCGGTGGCCACCCGCTCGATGTCGTAGGGGTGGAACTTCGAGCCGTTCTGGATCACCAGCTCCTTGGCGCGACCCGACACGTGAAGTTGTCCCCCGGTGACGACGCCGAGGTCGCCGGTGCGCAGCCAGCCATCGACCAGCGCCGCGGCCGACGCCGCCTCGTCGCGGAAGTAGCCGCTCATCAGCGAGGCGCTGCGAACGCGGATCTCGCCCTCTTGCCCCTCGGGACAGTCCCGGCCGTCGGCATCGACCACGCGGATCTCGTTGCCCGCGATGGGGGCGCCCACGCTGGGGATGGCGCGGCCGTGTACGCTGGCGTCGCCCTCGGGCCGGGCGGGGTCGTAGATGCAGGCGGCGAGGGTGTTCTCGGCGAGGCCGTACGCGGGCCGGAATGTGTCGCGACCAAAACCGTGCGATCGGAACTTGGCGACGAAGGCGTCGAGGGTGCTGCGGTGGACCGGCTCGGCGCCGGAGATGGCCACGCGCCAGGAAGAGAGGCTGCCGCGCACGGAGCCGACCCGGCGGGTGCATAGGCGCCAGGCGAAGTCGGGCGCGGCAGCAGTGGTGATCCCCTCGGCGGCGGCCCGGTCGAGCCAGCGGCCGGGGTGAAGCAGGAACTCGCCGGGAGAGAGCAGGGTAACCGGGAAGCGGTAGGCCACCGGGGTGAGCAGGCCGCCCACGAGGCCCATGTCGTGGAACAGCGGCAGCCAGCTCACCGCCACGTCGGCCTCGGAGGCACCGACCGCGTGGCCCATCGCGTACACGCAGGCGGCGGCGGCGGCGTGGGTGATGACCGCGCCCTTGGGGCGACCGAGGCTGCCGCTGGTGAACTGGATGAAGGCGGTGTCGCCCGGGGCGGGGAGCACGTCGTGCCCGACGGCCACGCTGTCGGGGTGGGTGACCGCGCGCACCGGGAAGTGGTCGGCCAGGGCCTCGTCGGTGACGATCACCGCGGGATCGGCGGCCTCGACCAGCGGGCGGAGGGCCACCACGCGGCGGGCGTCGAGGGTGGTGGCCGGCCAGGCCAGCGGCACGGCGGCGGCGCCGCAGAGCCACGCGCCGAAGAAGGCGCCCACGAAGCGCTCGTCGTTGGGCAACAAGATGGCCACGCGACTGCCGGGGCGCACGCCGGCTTCCTGGAGGGCACGGCGCCACCGGCGCGCCAGCTCCACCACCTGGCCGCCGGTGTAAGGCCGAGGGGAGCCCGCGGGACCGACCTGCATCCACCGGCCGGGTCGACCGTCGAGGGAGAGAAAGGCCTCGACGAGGGTGCCCAGATCGCCGCCAGGAAGCGGGCCTCCGGAGATCGGGCGGGCCGGGGTCGTCATGCCCCTGGGTTTACTCAAGGTCGGGCGAGCGGCCTATCAGCCACTCGACCGATGGCGGATGCGCGATAGCCCCGGCAGATGCACGTCGGCATCGTCGGCGGCGGCACCGGGGGGCCGGCGCTGGCCCTGTTCCTCGCCCGCGCCGGGCACGAGGTGACGCTCTACGAGCGGGTGGCTAACCCAGGCCCGGTGGGCGCCGGGATCCTCCTGCAACCCACGGGCCTGGAGGTGCTGCGGCGGCTGGGCCTGGAGCAGCGCGTGTTGTCCCACGGTGCCCGGGTGGAGCGCTTGCACGGCACGACGCGGTCGAACTGGGTGGTCCTCGACCTCGCCTACGCCGACTGGCGCCCCGGCGCCTTCGGCCTCGGTATCCAGCGGGGCGCGGTCTTCGGGGCCCTGTGGGACGCGGTCCTCGCCGAGCCCAGCGTGCGGGTGCGCACCGGCGCCGAGGTACACGCCACCGGCGACGAGCCCGGTGCGGCCTGGATCGACACCGGCGAGCGCGAGCGCTTCGACCTCGTGGTGGTCGCGAGCGGAGCGCGCTCGGAGCACCGCGCGCCCGGGGCCCGGGTGACGCCCTACCCCTGGGGCGCGCTGTGGGTGGTGGCCGAGGCCGACCTGCACCCCGGCGTGCTCTACCAGCGATACCGCGACACGCGGGAGATGGCCGGCATCCTCCCCTCGGGGATGGGGACGGTGTCGTTGTTCTGGAGCCACCGGGCCGACGCGGTGGAGGCCTGGCGCAGGGCGCCCATCGAGGACTGGAAGGCCCGGGTGCGGGCGCTGTTGCCCGAGGCTCCGCTCGACGGCGTGTACTCGCACGACGACGTGCTCTTCGCGCCCTACTTCGACGTGGTGGCGTCGCGCTGGCACGAGGGTCGCCGCGCGTGGATTGGCGACTGCGCCCACGCGATGTCGCCGCAGCTCGGGCAGGGGGCCAACCTCGCGCTGGTCGATGCCGCCGTGCTCGCGGGGGTGATCGAGCGCGGGGAGCCGCTGGCGCGCTACTCGGAACTACGGGCCGACCACCTGCGCTTCTACTCCTGGGCCAGTCGCGCGCTCACGCCGTTTTTCCAGTCCTCGTACCCGGTGCTGGCGCCGCTGCGCGACCTCGGGTCGCCGCTGTTTCACGGGTGGGGCTGGTACCGGCGGCAGATGCTGGGGGCGCTGGCCGGGGGGAAGACGGGCGTTTTCTCGGGGGACGTCGCCTTCTAGTCGGTTGATAGGGGCACGGCGACGGCAGTGTCGGAGGCGGGGGAGGTGGGTACGGCGGTCGCCGTGTCGCCGCTCGTGCCCCTCCACCGCTTGCGGGGGAGGGTGGCCGAAGGCCGGGAGGGGGCCGACGGCCGGCCGGGGGCCGAAGGCCGCATAGGCGCTAACATATGGTCCCCCAGGGCCCGTCCGGGAGGCGCTGGCGTGGTCGACGTCGTGGAGCTTCAACGAGGCGCTTGTGCCACCCG
>VGRQ01000024.1 GCA_016875315.1 Deltaproteobacteria bacterium
AGGCCGCGAGCCCCAATGCCCCCTCCCCCAGCCCCTCCCCCGCCAGCGGGGGAGGGTGGCTGGAGGCCGGGAGGGGGCCCTCCGCAGGGAGGAGACTCGGCACCCCGTCGTACACCACCGTCACCCGGTCGATCCCCGCGTCGCGACAGAGGCCCGCGACAAACTCCGACACCGCGATCACCCTCGCGGCTCGCCGGTACTTCCACGCGTTCCCCGGCGGGCGGTGGTTGCGACGGTGTACCACCAGCGGCACCGGCACCAGGAGCGACACGTCGTGCGCGTGGCTGTGGTGCGCGGCCACGAGGTCAATCCCCAGTCGCGACACCGCCGCGCGGAGGATCAAGGCGTTGCGCGGGTCGTTGCCCGGATGGAGGGGCACGTCAGGCGCCCGCGCGCGCGCGGCCAGCAGCCCCCCGGGCACCGCCGCGAGCAGGTCGCCGGGGCGCCCGGCGAGCAGGTGCGCGAGCTGCGCCTGCCCGCCGCGCCACTCGGTGGCCGAGTCGACATGAAGCACGCGCATCAGGGCACTTCGCGCTCGAGCAGCGTCACCGTCACCGGGCCGGCGCGGGTGGCCACCACCGCGCGCAGGGGGACGCGCGCCTCGCCGGTTGTCACCCAGAGCGACATCCGATCCTTCAGGTCTCCATCGTGCACCGTCCGCACGTCGAAGCGCTCGGTCGACTGGCCATCGACCGTCTCCGTGCCCGCCCTTTGCACGTCGACCGGCACCACGCGCTTGCCCGAGAACACGTCGAAGCGCCCCGCACCGGCCTCGCGAATGCGCCAGAGGGCCGACACCGGGTCCTCGACCCCCGGCGCCGCCGCGTAGCGGTCCTCCCAGCGGCGCCAGCCCTCGTCGAAGAGCTGGTGTCGCGACACCGTGATGGCCGTCACGTCGAACACCATCACCTGGTCTTGCTGGAAGCGCCCCTCCCGGAACACCGTCTCGTAGCGCTGGCTCCCCGTGCCCGGCGCCCACACCGAGGTGAGCCGATCGTCCACCGGGTAGAGCCCCGCGAGCCAGTCGGCCGAGCGCGAGGCCACGCGCACCACCCAGGCCTGCCCGTCGCGCTGGGTCTCCGCGGTCGCGACACCCGCGGGGATGCCCATCCACGAGGCCTCGTAGTGTAGGCGCTCCCCCTCGGCCAGGGGGCCAGCCAGGGCCAGGCCAGCGAACGCGGTCCACATCTTGCCGCTACACTAGCGCCATGATCCTGCTCATGCTCGGCTGCGGCGAGTCCCTCGACACCGCCGCCCCGGGCGACAGCGCCGCGACCAGCGCCGACCTGCTGCCCCCGGTGGTCGAGGGCGACGCCGACGGATTCTACGCCGATGGCACCATCCAGCGCGTGGACATCGAGCTCTCCGCCGAGGCGATCGCCGCGCTCGAGGCCGACCCGCGCACCTGGGTGGAGGGGGTGTTCGCCTACGAGGGCCAGCGCTACGGCCCGGTGGGCGTGCGCATCAAGGGCGAGTCGAGCTACCGATCCATCGACGAGAAGCCTTCGCTGAAGGTGAAGTTCAGCGAGTACCAGGCAGACGGCCGCTTCATGGGGATGCGTCGGCTGGTGTTCAACAACATGGTCAGCGACCCCTCGATGCTGCGCGAGCGGGTGGCCTACCGCTTCTTCCGCCAGCGCGGCGTGCCCGCGCCACGGTGCAACCACGCGGTGCTCTCGGTCAACGGCGAGCCCTACGGCCTGTACTCCAACGTGGAGAACACCGACGAGGAGCTGCTCGGCGGCTGGTTCGACGACGCCGAGGGATCGATGTGGGAAATCCACGACGCCGACTTCCAGGAAGGCTTGCTGGACGGCTTCGAGATCGAGGAGGGCGAGGACGACCGCAGCCAGATCGAGGCGCTGACCGCGGTGATGGCCACCATCGAGGGCCCGGCGCGGATGTTCGACTACGTCGACGAGCCGGCGTGGTGGCTCTACTTCGCCACCATGGCCTACGTGGGCAACCTCGACGGCTACCCCTTCTCGGAGCCCGGCGACGACGCCCACCTGTACCTCGACCCGGGCACGGGCCTCTTCAACTTCATCCCGCACGGCCTCGACGAGACCTTCCTCGACGACGCGAGCGTGGAGTACGTGATGCACGGCATCCTCGCCACCGCCTGCATCGAGGACTCCGCCTGCAAGGCCACGTGGCGCGAACACCTCGCCGTGGCCATCGCCGACGCCGACGCCGCCGCGATGCAGGCCTGGGTCGACGAGATCGCGGCGGAGATCGACGCCGAGGGCGACGCCGACCCGCGCAAGGAGTACACCGACGCCGAGGTGGACGAGGCCCGGGACTACGTGAAGATGTTCATGGACCTCCGCTCCGCCGACCTCGAGGAGCAGATGACCTGGGACTGAGGGTGGCGGGGCGGAAGGGGCCGCTCAACCCTTGGCCAGCGCGCGCGCCTTGTTGTAGCCGTCGCGGTACTCGGCGCTGTTGGGCAACAGCTCCAGCGCCTTGCTGAAGCAGTCGAAGGCCTCGCGGTGGTTTTCCTTCATGAACGCCATGTCGCCCTTCTTCGCGAGCATCTCCGCCGACTGCTCGATCTGCATGCGCTCCATGATCTCGCCGCGGTAATCACGGCGCCGGCTGTCGACCTTCAGGGTCTCGTAGGCCGACCTCAGCTTGCCGTAGATGTCGTCGACCAGCTTCTTGTTGGCCTCGCCCCAGCGCGCCATGGAGTCGGGGGCAAACTCCGGGGAGAGCTTGCGCCAGGCCGCCTCCACCTCGGGGGCGGTGCAGATCCAGTGAAGGTCGAGCGCCTCGAAGAGCGTGCCGCGCATCACGGCGCGCTTGCGGTCTTCCAGCACCCGCGTGACCCGCTCCATGCCGCGCTCCTGGGCCTCGGCGTCGCGGAACTCCACGAGGTGCAGGTCGGCGAGCGACCAGATCATGCCGGCGGTGGCGGAGCGCGAGAGGTTCGACACCGCGAACAGCTCGCGCAGCCGGTAGCTCGTGCTCCCCACGATCTTGAGGAAACCGGCCTCCTCGCTGTTGAGTTTCATCTCGTCGAAGATGCGCGCCGCCCCATCGACGAAGTACACGTAGCGGTCGAGCCAGGGGCGGAGGGTGGTCGCGAGTTCCTCGGCGGGCATGTCGCGCACCGAGTTGCGCAGGGCGCGGAAGAGCAGCGAGGGCGTGCGCAGCGGCGGGGTGACGAAGCGCTCGGGCAGCTCCTCGAGCACGTGGAAGGACCACTGGCCCACCCGCTCCTTCACCACGCGCTGGAACACGAACTCCGACTGCTTCTGCAGCAGCATCACCAGCTGGGCGAAGCTCACCACGCCCATCTCGATGAGCGCCTCGCCCTGTCGCACCCCGTTCTGCTCCATCAAGTTGAGAGACTGCTCGAGCTGCTGCCGGTTGACCTGGCCGGCGCGGTACAGGAGGATGCCGAGCACCTCGTCTTCCACCAGCGGCTCGGCGCGCCATCCCACCGGGCCGCCCTTCTGCCAGAAACCCCAGCGCACCCTGCCGTCGGGGAGATCCAGCGTGAGCAGGCCGGTGGCGCGGGCGATCGCCAGCTCCATGCAGGCGTCGCGGAAGCTGCGGTCGGCGAGCGTGCCCGAGAGCGCGGGTTCGAGGCCGCTGACATCGGGCAGGCGGAAGCCGCGCTCTACGACGCGGTTGCCCTCGTCGTCGTACACCACCGTGGGACCGTCGGCGGCGGGAGCGACGCTCGCGCTAGGCGCGGCGGCCGGTCGCGACTCCAGCGCCCGCACGCGCGCGCGCAGGCGCTCCACCTCGGCGAGCAGCTGTCGCTCGGCGCGGCCGTCGCTCGGCGCCTGCAACTGTCCGCTTTCCACGAACCACTGCTTCATCTCGTCGATGGCCGCGAAGACCGCATTGAAGCCGCGTGTGACATCGGCGGGCCACTCCGACACCCGCAGCGCCACGGTGCCGTCGGGCAGGTGCTGCAAGAGCTGCGCGTCGACCGGGCCCAGTCGCCCCACGACGGGGATGACGAGGTCGATCTTCATCGCCGCCATCGGGGGACCGTCGATCGTCCCCGGCGGGAGGGTGAGTGCCCCGATGCGCAACATGCCCTGGTAGTCCTCCACGAAGGCACGGAGCGAGGGGTAGCGGCGCGAGGCGGAGCGAACGGCCATGGGTCACAGCATATCGGACACGGGACGCTTGCCCGAGCCGTCGGGTGGATCGATCACATACTGCGGCAGCGCGATCCCGCTCAACTTGCCGCGGAGCTCCTCGTAGATGGCCCAGCCCTCGGCCAGGCCGAGCCGGAAGGCGGCGTTGCCCGGCGCCGCGTCGGGGTGGTGCAGGTAGTAGGGGAACACCCGCAGCTCGACCAGCGCCTCGCACAGCTCCGCCAGCGTCGAGGCCGAGTCGTTGACGCCCCGCAAGAGCACGGACTGGTTGAGCACCGGCAGCCCCGCGTCGACCAGCCGGGCCAGCGCCTCGCGCACCGGGGAGCTGAGCTCCACCGGGTGGTTGGCATGGACCAGCACCCACACCGGGGCCCGCCGCCGCAGGCCCGCGACCAGAGCGCTGGTGACGCGCTGGGGGAAGGTGATCGGGGCGCGCGTGTGCAGGCGCACCACGGGCACCTCGGGACGCACCGCGTCGATCGCGGCGAACAGCCGAGCGTCGGTGACGGCCAGCGGATCGCCCCCGCTGAGGATCAGCTCCCGGGCGCCGCTGTGCTTGGCGTAGTGAAGCATGTCCCCCCACTCGGCGGCGGTCGGATCTTCGCCCTCGCCCGGCACGTGGTCGCGACGGAAACAATAACGGCAGTAGAGATGGCAACGCTTGGTGAGCAAGAGCAGCACGCGATCGTCGTGCTTGCGCACCACCCAGGGCAGGGGGGATCGCCCCTGCTCCCCCACCGGGTCGGCCACGTCGCCGGGGTCGTCGCGCAACTCGTCGTTGCTCGGCATCGCCGTGAGCACGCGGGGATCGGCAGGGCTGGACGCGCCGCCGAGGTAGCCGCGCAGGAGCCGCACCGGGAACAGCGCCGCCACCCTCGGCCAGTCGACCGCCCGCAACCACGGGAAGCGGGCCTCGGCCTCGGGCCTTCCCAGGGCCGCCCCGGCGTGATAGCCGCGCGCCCTCGCTGGAGCTGTCATGGCGTACGAGACCTCGGAATTCCGCAACGGGCTGAAAGTTGAAATCGAAGGCAACCCGTATAGCATCGTCTACTTCCAGTTCGTGAAGCCGGGCAAGGGCACCGCCTTCACCCGCACCAAGCTGAAGAACCTGCTCACTGGCGCGGTGATCGAGCGCACCTACCGCACCGGCGAAATCCTGGCCGAGGCCGACGTCGAGGAACAACCCATGCAGTTCCTCTACGAGCAGCAGGGCACCTACACCTTCATGAACACCGAGAGCTACGAGCAGGTGGAGATCCCGGGCAAGGTGCTGGGCGACGACAGGGTGTTCCTCATGGAAAACCTCGAGGTCAGCGTGCTCTTCTACAAGGGACGCGCCGTCAACGTCACGCTGCCGAACTTCATCGAGAGCAAGGTGGCGTGGACCGAGCCCGCCGTGAAGGGCAATACCTCCAACAACATCACCAAGGCGGCCAAGCTCGAGTGCGGCGCCGAGCTCCAGGTGCCGATCTTCATCAAGGAAGGCGACCTCCTCAAGGTCGACACCCGCGAGGGCGGCGCCTACGTGTCGCGACTCTGAGGGTCGATCTCCTCCGCGCGCGCGCCACGATCGTGCGCGCGCTGCGCGAGGCACTCTGGGAACAGGGTTTCATCGAGCTCGAGCCACCGCTGCTGGTCCATGGACCGGCGCTCGAGGCCAACCTCGAGCCCGTGCGCGCGGGCGACGGCTACCTGCACACCTCGCCCGAGTTCGCGCTCAAGCGGGCCCTCGCGGCGGGCCTGCCGCGCATCTTCGCCATCGTCCCCTGCTTCCGGGGGGAGGAGCACGGCGCCCACCACGGCGCCGAGTTCACCATGCTGGAACTGTACCTGTCCAACGCCAACTACCTCGACCTCATCGACGTGGTGGAGGGACTGGTTGGACGGGCAGCGTCCGCGGTCGGCGTGGCGCCGCCAAGCTTCCAGCGGGTGACGGTGGCCCAGCTCTTCGCCGGCGAGGTCCCCGCGAACGACGACGACTTCTACCGGCACTGGGTGGAGCGCATCGACCCGGCGCTGGTGGCGCCCACCTGGGTGCTCGACTACCCGTCGCGACAGGCGGCGCTCGCCGAGATCCGGGGACCGGTGGCCGAGCGGCTGGAACTCTACCTGGGCGGCCTGGAACTGGGGAACGGCTTCTCGGAGCTGGGCGACGGCGAGGAGCTGCGCGCCCGCTTCGCCGAGAGCGCCGCCCAGCGGGTGCGCATGGGTCGCGAGCCCCACCCGGTGGACGAGGGCGTGATCGAGGCCACGTCGCGACTGCCGCGCTGCGCGGGGATCGCGATCGGCATGGATCGCCTCGTGATGGCGCTCACCGGCGCCGGCGACATCGGCGACGTGCGCGTGCCACGGTAGGGCGCCGCGGGGCGATGGCTGCGCGGTATACTGCGCCCATGCCGGGTGATCCTGCACTCCGGAGGGCCACCCTCGACGACCTGTTGCAGTCGATCCGCGACGGACGCGCCTGCGAGATCGTCGACGGCGTGCTCGTCGAGAAGGCCATGGCCGACCAGGCGCACGGCGGTGCCCAGCTGGAACTCGGCGCCGCGGTGCACGGCGCCTACAACCGCCTCCCACGCGACGGCGCCCCAGGCGGCTGGTGGATCCGCACCGAGGTGGACGTGAGTTTCGGCGCCGACGTCTACCGCCCGGACATCTCCGGCTGGCGTCGCGACCGGGTGCCGAAGATGCCCGAGGCGTGGCCGGTCCCCCTCGCGCCCGACTGGGTGGCGGAGGTCCTCTCGGCGAGCACGGCGAGTCGCGACCTCGGCCCCAAGATGCGCGCCTACCATGCCCACGGCGTGAGCCACTACTGGGTGGTCGACCGCCAGCACCAGCTCCTCCTGGTGTACGCCCGCGGCGAGCGGGCCTACGAGCTCCTGGCGACGGCGACGCCCGGCGAGAAGCGCGCCCTGCCTCCCTTCGAGGAAGTGGAGATCGACATCGGGCGCCTGTTCGGCATCGAGAGCTGAGGGGCTACTCGAGGGCGAGGTCCACGCTGTAGTCCACGACGTCGTCGGAGCACTCGTCGTACGACACCACCAGCGTCCAGGTGCCGGCGCTGGCCGCCTCGTAGGAGAGCGTGGGACAGTTGCCCTTCCCGGTGCAGCGGTTCTCGGCCACCGCCTCGGCCATGGCGCAGCCGTCGGGACCGACGAGCATCATCGTGAGCTCGGCGCGGTCGGAGGCGGAGTCGACGCTGGCGTGCAGCTTGTCGCCCGCGGCGAGCTCGAACGACCAGCTGTCGGCGAGCACGTCGAACCAGTCGCACGCGAGATCGCCCGCGACCACCGTGCCCCCGGCGAGCGAGGCGGCGTCGGCCTCGATGGGGTCGGGTCCGCACTCGCTCCAGAGCGCGGGCGTCTCGGCGAAGCCGCTCCCGCCCAGCTGGAAGTCGAGCAGGCCCGTCGCCACGTCGTAGGCCTCGGCACCGACGTCGTTGCCGTCGCCGTCGATGGCGTGGGGGTAGTACATCTCCCAGCCGCTCTCCTCCCATAGCACGAGGTTGAGCATCTCCTGGTAGCTGTCGCCGAAGTCGTCGGTGTAGTCGGTGTACCAGCCGAAGTACACCTCCTGGCCCGCGCCGGGCACCAGGCTCGAAAGCGCGTCGCCGTACCGGCACTCGCCGTCGCGACCCACCTCCGTCGCCACGACCGAGTGCGACCAGTCGCAGCCCATGCAGTCGGTGGCCGCGCCCACGCTCACGAACTCCAGGACTGCGGTGCAGTAGGGCAGCTCGTCGTCCATCCACTCGCTGTACTCGACGCTGCCCGCCGCCCCGGACTCGAGCACCGTGCCCACGACGTGCCCCGTGGCCCAGAGCTCGTGGTTGAGCAGCTCATCGTCGCCGGTCTGGGAGGCCACCAGCACGTCGCCAGCGGTGTCGGTGTCGGTGTCGGTGTCGGTGTCGGTGTCGGCGTCGGCGTCGGCGTCGCCGGTCTCCTTCGCCTCGTCGCGGGGCTCGCAAGCGGAGAAACACAGTGCGAGCGCGACGACGTGACGCATGAATGAACCCTCGAAGGCGGGGCCTCCTATTCCAGCCTCCCGCCGATCGCATACCGGATTTCCGACGTACAGCCCTCGGCCGACACGACGGCCGTCCAGGTGCCCGTCCCCGGCACGGCCCAGCCCAGGCTGGGGCAGTCGCCGCCCCCCGAGCACCTCACGCCGGTCACGCTGGCGGCCTCGGCGCAGCCGTCGGGCGCGACGACGCGGATCTCGATGGGCACTCCGGCCTCGCTGTCGACGGTGAGGCCGAGCACCTGCCCGGCCTCCGCCGCGAACGACCAGCGATCGGCCGCGAGCGACTGCCCGCAGGGCAGGGTCTCCTCGGCGGGCGACTCGCCCAGGAAGGACTGCTCGCTCACCGGCAGGTCGATCTCCACGCACTCGCGGGAGAGCGCGCGCGCCTCGCCCCCGACCGGGCCCGCGTCGAAGGCGAGCGCACCAGTCGACGGACTCCAGGCCGGCCCGCCGACCACCGCGCCGTCGACCTCCCGGTAGAGAGGGTAGATCGCCCCTCCGCCCTCGCCGTCGCCAACCACGTAGCTGAAGTGACGGTCGTAGCGCTCGCCGTCGTCGGCGTCGTAGCCCTCCCGGTAGGCGAAGTAGGTGTGCTCGTCGTCGTCGGGCATCATCGACAGTTCCAGCACGCCAAAGTCGCAGTCGCCGCTCATGTCGGCGCCGGTGGCCGCCACCGCGTGCGACCAGACACAGTCGGTGCAGGGCGTGTCGAGGCCGGACGCCGACCACGCGATCACGCCCTCGCAAGACCGAGAATCACCCGCCTCGGCGTAGGCGATCGTCCCGCTTGCATCCTGCTCGGTGACGGTGCCCGCGACGTGCGCCGTGGCCTCGTAGGGCGCCGACGCCGCCAGGTCGTCGCCATCGAGAACCAGGCCCAGGACCCCGCCATCGACATACACATCTTCGTCACGACCGACACACCCGGATACGCAGGCTAGGAAGCTGAACACGAGTCGCGTAGCTCCTCGAGGGTCTGCCCGAGAGTGTAGCGCCGCTGCCAGCCCTGGGCCTCCGCCCGGGCGGGCGAGGCCGCGATCACCGGCACCTCGCGGGACGGCGCGTCGCCGTCGGTCGACTCGGCCCCGGGGCAGAGCCGCGCGAACAGCTCGCGCAGCGGCAGCGCGTCGCCACTACACAGGTTGTAGGCGGCGCCTCGCTCTCCTCGCTCGGCCAGCACGACCAGGCCCTCGACCGCGTCTCGAACGTCGATGAAGTCGCGACGAAACTCGAGGTTTCCCGTCGCGATGCGTCGCTCCCCGCCAGCGTACCGATGTGCCCAGCCGGCCAGGAGGAAGCGCGGGTGTTGTCCCGGGCCGGTGATGCCCGTGGCGCGCGCGACCACCACGTCGCCGCCGCGCTGCACGTGCCGTTGCGCCATCGCCTCGGCGCTGGCCCGGGCGGCGCCGTAGAGGTCGGCCGGCCGCATCGGCGAGTCCTCGGTCGTCGGTCCCCTCCCGTACACGACGGCGGAGCTGGCAAGCACCACCCGGGTGTTGCCCGCGCACTCCAGCACGTTGAGCAAGGGATGGACGACGTTCTCGGTCTGCACCTCGGCGGGGCCGCGCTGGAGATCAGCGGGGTGGCTGGTACAGGCGAGGTGGAACACCAGCTCGGGTCGCGCCTCGGTGAACAGCTCCGCCACCAGTTCCACGAGCCGGAAGTCCACCGGGTAGGCGGCGTCATGACCGGCTGCCCACGCCTCGTGGCCCTGCGCTCGCAACGCCGCGCAGAGGTGACGGCCGCAAAAGCCCGCGGCGCCCGTCACCAGCACCCGCATCAGCCCGCCTGCACGCGTACCGTGTCGAAGGGCACGCTGTCGCCCGCGTCGAGGTACCAGCGCACCTCGATCTCGCCGCTCATGTCGGACAACGTGACGTGCGGCTCCACGCACATCGGGTTGCCGTCGCTCCCCGCCTCCCAGGCCTCGTACACGTTGATCACCGCGCCGTCGTCGACGATGTCGGGGGCGAAAGCATCGTCGGTGTTGTCGCGCTCGACGTAGGTGCGCCACACGTCGCCGTTGTTGCCCTCGACGCTCGACTCGATCGTGCTCTCCTGCTCGCCGGAGAAGTCGTAGTCCTTGCAGTCCTCCACCGAGGAGCTGACGTGGGCGGAGGAGCAGGCAAGGAGGAGGAGCACGAGCATCGCTCAGGTGTACCGGGAAAGGCCGCGCGCGTCGAGATCCGCGAGCACTTCCCTGGCGCGCTGGGCCTCGTCGCGGCGCATCACCAGGAGCGCGTCGGGGGTGTCGACCACCACGAGGTCGTGTACGCCGACGAGCGCCACGAGCTTGCCCTCGGCGTGTACGAGGTTGCCGCTCGCCTCGATGGCCACGCGCTCGGCGCACACCAGCGCGCCACCGGGCCCGGCAACCACCAGCTCGTCGAGCGCGGTCCAGCTCCCGACGTCGCTCCAGCCGCAGTCCAGCGGCACCACGCGCACGTCGTCGTGCTTCTCCATCACCGCGTAGTCGATGCTGGTGGCGTCCATGCTCGACCAGCACGTTGCGACGGGCTCGCCACCCGCGATGCGGTCCAGCGCGGCGGCGGTGGCCGGGGCGTGTCGCGACAGGGCGGCGCGGAAGGCATCGACGCGGAACACGAACATGCCCGCGTTCCACAGGTGACGGCCGCCCAGGTAGAGCGAGTCGGCCACCGCCTGGGGGGGTTTCTCCACGAAGCGGGCCACCCGGTTGCCATCGGCCTCGATCCAGCCGAAGCCCGTCTCGGCTCGCGTTGGCTTCACCCCGAGGGTGACCAGCGTGCCGGACTGGGCGAGACTGATCGCCTCGGCCAGCGCCTCCCGCAGCGCCTCCGGTCGCGACACGTGATGGTCGCTCGGCAAGACGATCACCGTGTCGGCACCGTGCTCGGCGGCCACCAGTGCGCCCCAGGCGATGGCGGGAAGCGTGTTGCGTCCCGAGGGCTCGACGATCACGCGCGCCCCGCCCGACTCGGCGCGAACGGCAGCTTCCATGTCGGGGCCGGTCACCACCACCGCGCCCTCCGCCAGCCCGCTCACGCGCGCGAGGGTGCGCGCCAGCAGGCTCTCCCCTCCCCCCACGGCGAGCACCTGCTTCGGGCGAGCACGTCGCGACAGGGGCCAGAAGCGAGTGCCGCGGCCGCCGGCGAGGACGAGGGCGTGGGGGGTCATTCGAGGGGGAGCATTATCAGGTGAAGAGCCCCGGCCGCAGCGCCTGCAAGGCCGCGTAGGCCACCACGCTCGCCGCGTTGGCCACGTTGAGCGAGCGGGTGGGGCCGACCATCGGGATGCGGAAGCTCGGGCGGCTCGCCGTCCACGCCGGCGGCAGCCCCACCGACTCCCGCCCGAACACCAGCACGCAGCCCTCGGCGAAGGGGATGCGCGTGTAGGGTTCGCTCGCGTGCGAGGACAGCGCGTACACCGACCGGCCCTCGCACCAGCGATCGAAGTCGTCCAGCGAGAGGTGCTCCCTGCAATCGACGTGTTTCCAGTAGTCGAGGCCGGCGCGCCGCACCGCCTTCTCGTCGGTCTGGAAGCCCAGCGGGTGGACCAGGTGCAGCCGCGCCCCCACGTTGAGGCAGAGCCGGCCCACGTTGCCCGCGTTGCCCCCGATCTCGGGAAACACCAGGGCGACGTGGAACAGGGGCTCGGACACGGGGGGGCGAGTTAGCCCGCGCGCCCCATGGACGCCCCTGCCGCCATCGCCGCCCGCGACGTGGGGCGGCGCTTCGCCGGGCGCTGGGCGGTGCGAGGGATCACGCTGGAGATCCCGGCCGCGCAGATGGTGATGCTCCACGGCCCGAACGGGAGCGGCAAGACGACGCTACTGCGCGTGCTCTCATCGGCGATCTCGCCCTCGCAGGGCGAGGTGCGGGTTCACGGCGTGCCCGCCATCGAGGCGCGGCGACGGATCGCGCTCCTGTCGCACGCCGATGGCCACTACGACGAGCTTTCCGGTCGCGACAATCTCGTACTCGCCAAGGAGCTGGGCAAGATGCCGGGGAGCGTCGACGGCGTGCTCGACGCGGTGGCACTGGCCTCTCGCGCCGACGACCCCGTCCGCGCCTACTCGGCCGGCATGCGCAAGCGACTGGCCTTCGCGCGCCTCTTGCTCAAGGAGGCCGACGTGGTGTGCCTCGACGAGCCCTACGCCGCGCTCGATCCGGCGGGGCACGCGCTCGTCGACGACATCCTCCGGCAGCTCCGCGCGCGGGGCGCCACGGTGCTGGTGTGTACCCACCAGGTACGCCACGTGGCGGGGCTGGTCGACCACGCCATTCGCCTGGAGAACGGTCACGTGGTGGAGCAGGTGCCGGCGGCCCAGGTTAGCCCCGCTGCCCTGGCGGCTCCGCCCCCCGGCGGTGATGCCTGATGGAGATCGCGAGCCAATGTCTCCTCGTGCTGCGGAAAGAGCTGCGCCACCTGTGGCGGGCTCGCACGCGCGCCACCGCCACCGCCACCTTCGCGCTCGCCTGTCTCTTCCTGTTCTCCTTTGCGGGCGGCCTCGACGGCCAGGCCCTGCGCGACAACGCGGCGGGCTACCTCTGGGTGGGCCTGTTGCTCGCGAGCACGCTGGCGCTCGGGGAGAGCTTCCGCGTGGAAACGGAGCACGGCGCGCTGGAGGCGCTGCTCTTGTTCCCGGTACACCCGGTGGCCATCTTCCTCGGCAAGGCGCTGGGCAACATGCTGACGCTGCTAGCCGTGGGCCTCGCCTTGGTGCCCTTCGCGGTGGCGCTGTTCGACGCGGCGCCGCGGGAAGGCGTGCCCACCCTCGCCGCCTGCGTGCTCTCGGGCTCGGCGGCGATCGCCGCGCCGGGCACCATGCACTCGGCGCTCGCGTCGCGGGCGCGGGCCAGAGACGTGCTGCTCCCCCTGTTGTTGTTCCCCCTGGTGCTGCCCTGCGTCGTCGCGGCCACCCAGGCCACGCGCCTGGCGATCACCGGCGACCCGATGGACCAGCTCGGGAGCTGGCTGTCGGTCACGGTGGCCTTCGCCATCGTCCACTGGTCGCTCGGCGCGCTGCTGTTCCCCTTCGTGGTGGAGGACTAGGCCGATGAAGCGCGTCTGGGCCACCGGGGCCGTCGCCGTGCTGCTGTTGAGCGTCGGCACCTACATCGGCTTCTTCCACGCGCCCGTCGAACAGTACATGGGGATCACCCAGAAGATCATGTACGTCCACGTGCCCACGGCGTGGACTACCCTCCTCACCTTCACCGCCGCCTTCGTGGCCTCGGTGGGCTGGCTGTGGAAACGCACGTGGACCTGGGACTACCTGCTGGAGTCCACCATCGAGGTGGGCATCGTGCTCGGCTGCCTGCTCAGCGTGCAGGGTGCGCTCTGGGCCAAGCCCACCTGGGGCGTTTACTGGGACTGGGACCCGCGGCTCACCTCGGTGGCGGTGATGGTGCTCACCTACGCAGGCATCGCCGCGCTCCGCTCCTTCGTCGACGACCCGGTGAAGCGCGCCACCTGGTCAAGCGTCGCGAGCGCCGTGGGCTACGTCAACGTGGTCTTCGTGTACCTGTGCGTGAAGTGGCTGCGCACCCTGCACCAGCCGCAGTCCTCGCCCTCCACCGTCGACTCGGCGATGGTATTGCCCCTGCGCATCAACGCCTTCGGCATGATTTTCCTCGCGATCTTCCTGATCGCCCTTCGCTATCGAATGGCGCGGGCCCAGCGCGCCCGCGAGCTGGAGGCCTGATGCCCGCGGGCGTTCTCACCGGGGGCGAGGAGTTCGTCGCCGCCGCGTACATCGTGAGCTTCGTGGTGCTCGTCCTCTTCTCGGGCACGATGATCTGGCGCGCGCGCCAGGAGGGGGTGCTGTGAAGAATAAGCTCGCCGCTGGCCTCGTGATCCTCGCGATCGTGGGGGTGCTCGGCTACCTCGCCTTTGGCAGCGTGAGCCAGAACCTCGTGTACTACTGGACGCCCACCGAGCTGGTGGCCGCGGGCAGCAAGGCCTCGGAAGCCACGGTGCGACTCGGCGGCATGGTGGAGGCGGGGAGCGTGGTGGCCGAGGGCGGCGGGACCACCTTCGCGGTGACCGACGGGACCGAGCGCGTGCGCGTGCGCACCGAGCAGATCCCGCCGCAGATGTTTCGCGAGGGCATCGGCGTGGTGGTCGAGGGCACCATGGCACAAGACGGCGTGTTCCAGAGCAAGCGCCTCATGGTGAAGCACGACGAGAACTACCGGGCGCCGGCCGAGGGCGAGAAGCCGGGCACGTCGACCATGGTGGAGAGCCCGTGATCGGCATGGTCGGCGACGCCGTGGTGCTGGTGGGGCTCGCCGCCGCCGCGGGCGGGACCGTCACCGGGTTCGCGGCCGGCGCCACCGGCTCGCTCGACCTCTTGCGCCACGCCCAGCGCTTCGCGCGCACCTACGCGGTGGCGATGATCGCGGCCTGCCTCGTGATGGTCTACGCGCTCGCCGTCCACGACTTCTCGGTGAAGTACGTGTCGAAGGTGGGGTCGCTCTCCACGCCGCTCCACATCACGATCGTGTCGCTCTGGTCGAGCCTCGAGGGGTCGATCCTGCTCTGGGGCGCGGTGCTCGGTGCCTACATCGCCGCCTTCGTGAGCTGGAGTCGCGACCGCGACGTGGAAGAGACCCCGTGGGCGCTCGGGACCATGTGCCTCGTCGGCGGGTTCTTCGCCTACCTCATCGCCCACCCCGCCAACCCGTTCACCCCGGCGCCTGTCCCTGTCCCGGGCGACGGTCCCGGGCCCAACCCGCTCCTGCAGAACCACCTGTTGATGATCGTCCACCCGCCGTCCTTGTACCTCGGGTACGTCGGCATGGTCGTCCCGTTTGGCATGGCCGTGGGATCGCTGGTGAGCGGCAAGCTCGGCCCCGCCTGGACGCGGGCGCTGCGCACGGCGCTGATGTGGCCATGGCTCTTCCTCACCGCGGGCATCGTGCTCGGTGGCTGGTGGGCCTACGAGGTGCTGGGCTGGGGCGGCTACTGGGCCTGGGACCCGGTCGAGAACGCGTCGTTGCTACCGTGGCTCACCGCCACGGCGGCGCTGCACGCGGCGATGTTGCCGTCGCGACGCGGGTCGTTGAAGGGCTGGACGGTCACCCTGGTGCTCGTCACTTTCCTGCTCACGCTGCTCGGGACGTTCATGACGCGCTCCGGCGTGTTCAACAGCGTCCACAGCTTCACCCAGTCTGCCATCGGGCCGATTTTCCTCGGCTTTCTCGGGGTGGCGCTGGTGGCCTGCGTGATCCTGCTCGCCGCGCGGATCGACCTCTTGTCCACCGAGGGCGACCCGCCCGCGCTGGTCTCTCGCGAGACGGGCTTCCTCGTCAACAACGTGCTCTTCGTGGCGCTCACGTTCACCGTGCTCCTCGGCACCACCTTCCCGCTGGTGATGGAGGCGGTGAAGGGCGTGAAACTCAGCGTGGGGGAGCCCTACTTCAACCAGGTGGCCATCCCGGCGGGGATCGCGATCCTCTTCCTGATGGGCGTGGGACCGGCCTTGCCCTGGGGCGAGCCGTCGCCGGGGAGCGCCTGGCGCGAGCTTCGCTGGCCGCTGGCCCTGGCGGCGGTGGCCGGCGCCGGGAGCATCGCGGGCGGCGTCGACCGGGCCCTGTCCTGGACCACGCTCTGCGTGGTGGTGGCGATGTTCGCGATGGCGGTCACGGCGCGAGAGGCCACGCGGCCGGTTCGCGTGCGCATGCGCGAGAACGGAGAGGCTCTCGGCACGGCGGCGTGGCGGGCCTTCTCGCGCGGCAACCGGCGCCTCGGCGGCTACGTGGTGCACGCCGGGATCGTGGTGATCGTGGTGGCGGTGGCGGTGTCGCACGCCTTCCGGGTGGAGCGCGAGATCACGCTCTCGACGGGGCAGAGCGTCGCCTTCGAGGAGTACACGCTCACGCTGGTCGGTCGCGACCACGTGGAGGAACCCCACCGCACGCGCGAGCTGGCCCGGGTGGCCGTCGCCGGACCGGGCGGCGACTTCGAGCTGGCGCCATCGCTCAATCGCTACGGCGGCGGCATGAATCCCATCGGCACGCCCGACGTGCACAGCACCGCCTCGCACGACCTCTACCTGTCGCTGCTCTCGATCGGCACCGACGGAAACACGGCGGGCATCCACGTGTATCGCAACCCGGGCATCCTCTGGCTCTGGGTGGGCTGGGCCATCGTGAGCCTCGGCGCGCTGGTCGCGCTGTTGCCCTCGCGCGCGGGCAAGGCGGCGGCGCGGCCAGCGGAGCAGGCGGCCAAGTGAACAAGAAGGTGCTGGCGGCGGGGTTTGTCCTGGTGGCCCCCCTGGTGTGGGTGCTCGCCGAGAGCTTCGGCGCCGACCCGAGCCACATCCCCTCCCCGCTGGTGGGCAAGCCTGCGCCTGCCTTCAGTCTCCCCGTGCTCGACGGCAATGGCGCCACGCTCTCGCTCGCCGAGACCCGCGGCAAGCCCACCGTCATCAACTTCTGGGCCACCTGGTGCGACACCTGCGGCTACGAGCACCCGCTCTTGTTGCGACTGGCGCGGACGTACGAGGGCCGCGTGCACTTCGTGGGCATCGCCTACCTCGACAAGGAGGAGAACCTGCGAAAGTGGCTCAGCTCGCACGGGGGGCAGGCCTTTCCCACGCTCATCGACGTGGGCACCAGCGCCGCCGTGGCCTACGGCGTGGGACGCCTGCCCGAGAGCTACCTGATCGACAAGCAGGGCGTGATCCAGCACAAGGTGTTCGGCGCCATCGACTACGGCGACATGGTGCGTCGTATCGAGGAAATGTTGTGATCCTCGCGATCGCGCTGGCACTGGCGCAGGAAGCCACCGGTCTCGACCCGCGCCAGGTCGTGGGTGAGCCCGCCCAGGGGCCGCTCGCGGGCAACGTGCTCCACGACGAGGCGCGTCGTATCTCGCTCCTGCTTCGCTGCCCCACCTGCCAGGGCATGAGCGTGGCGGAGAGCCCCGCCGAGGGCGCCCGGGCGATGCGCGACGAGGTGGAGCGACTGGTGGCCCAGGGCTACGACGAGTCGCAAGTGCTCGATTACTTCGTGGCGAGCTACGGCGAGTTCATCCTCCTGCGACCCCGGCGCGAGGGAGCCAACCTCACGCTGTGGATCGTGCCCGCGCTGCTCGCCGCCGGGGGGATCGCCGCCGTGGCCATGCAGGCTCGCAGGCGCGCGTCGCTCCCGGCGCCGCCGCCGCCGGCGAGCACGGTCGACGACTACCGCGCGCGGGCCGAGCGGGAGATCGACAGCGCATGATCCCAGCCATCGTGGCCATCATCGTGGGGCTTGCCCTCGGCGGACTCCTCGTCGCCTCGTCGCGACGCGACGCCACCCTGGGACGGCGGGCGCAGGCCGACGACCTCGCGGCGCGCAAGGAGTCTCTCTACGCGCAGGTGCGTGAGCTCGACGACACGCGCGACCGCCTCGATCCCGCGCTCTACCAGGCCGAGCGCGCGCGGCTGCTCGACGAGGCCGCCCGCGTGCTGCGCGAGATCGACGCCCCCCGGCCACCGGAGGCGGCGCCCGCGCCCGCCGCGAGCGGTGGCTTCCTGTCGCGACACCCGCAACTGGTAGGCGCCCTCTGGGGCGGCCTCGTGGGCGGCTTCGCCTTCGCCATTTACTCGGCGGTGAGCGACCAGGCGGCGCCGCGCGCCGAGGGACAGTCCATGACGGGCGGGCAGGCGGCGTCCATGAGCGCGCCGTCCGACGACCCCGCCCTTGCCGCGCTCGCCGCCGCGGTGGAGGCCAACCCCGCCGACCTCGAGGCGAAGAACCGCTACGGGCACGCGCTGATCAACGCCGATCGCGTGCGCGAGGCCTGGAAGCTGGCCGACGCCGTGACGGAGATCGACCCCGGCAACGCCGAGGCGCGAACCCACCAGGCGGTCACGCTGATGGAGATCGGCGACTTCGACATGGCCGGTGCCGTGCTCGACCGGGTGCTCGCGGGACACCCCGGTTTTGCCGAGGCCCTCGGCTACCGAGGCGCCATCTACGCCCGCGCGGGCGACAAGGAGAACGCGGTCGCGATGTGGACCCGAGCCCGAGCGGCGGAACCGTCGCAAGCAGCCGTGTTCGACGAGCTGATCGCCCGCGTGGACAGCCTGGCGGCGCCGCCCGCGCCAGCGGGGGCTCCCACGCCGGCGCCCGCCGAGTCCCCGGCGGATGCCGACGTGGAGTTCGCCGGCGAAGTGCGCGCCCCCGCCGGCACCGACGGCAGCACCGGCGTGCTCTTCGTGTCGGTTCGCCCCGCTGGCGTGGAGTCGGGCCCCCCGGCGCGCGCGTCGCGGCTCGGCGCGCCAAGCTTCCCCTCCCCCTTCAGCCTGGGCGCGGCCAACGCCCCCATGGGCGGCAGCATCAGCGGGCCGGTGGTGATCACAGCGAAGCTCGACCTCGATGGCAACCCCACCACCCAGGAGCCGGGCAACCTCGTGGGCCGCTCCGCGCCGGTGGAGCTTGGCGCCACCGGCATCGTGATCGAGCTGGGACCGCCGTGAAACGGATCGAGTTCTTCTTCGACTACTCCTGTCCCTACGCCTACCTCGCGTCGCGACAGGTCGAGGCCGTCGCTGCCCGCTGCGGCGCCACGCTGGCGTGGAAGCCTTTCCTGCTCGGCGGCGTGTTCCGCGCGCTGGCCCAGCCGCAGGTGTTGCCGCTGTCGCCGGCGAAGGCGCGGTACTTGCTCAACGACCAGGCCGCGCGGGCGACCGAGCTGGGACTGCCGCTGCGGCACCCGACCGAGCACCCTCGGCGCACCGTTTCCGCGCTGCGAGCCACGCTGGCCCGGGGCAACGACCCGGCGGTGATCCACGCCTTCTACCGGGCCTACTGGGAGGAGGGGCGCGCCATCGAGAACGACGCCGTCGTGCACCAGATCGCGGGGGAGGTCGACCTGGAGTCGCAGCGCGAGGTGCTCCGTCTCAACACCGAGGAGGCCATCCGGCGCGGGGTGTTCGGCGCCCCGGCGGTGTTCGTGGACGACGAGTTGTACTGGGGCGAAGACCGGCTCTGGATGGTGGAGGCGGCGCTCGGCGGCGCCGTGTCTCCGCCTGCCCCGGCGGTGAACGGCGGGCGCACGCTCGACTTCTTCTTCGACTTCTCCTCGCCCTTCGCCTACCTCGCCTCCGGCCAGGTCGACGCGCTCGCCCGGCGCACCGGCGCCACGCTGCGCCTCCGGCCGATGCTGCTCGGCGCGGTGTTTCGCGCCGTCGGCCAGGTGGACGTGCCCCTCGCGGCGATGAGCGAGGCCAAGCGCCAGTACACGCTCCTCGACCTCGGGCGCTGGGCCAGCCACTGGGGCGCGCCGCTCACCTGGCCGAGCGCCTTCCCCCTGCGCACGGTGTTGCCGCTCCGGCTGTTCCTGCTGGAGCCCACGGTGGAGCGCATGTCGCGACTGTTCCACGCGGCCTGGGCGGAGGGCCGCGACATCGGCGACCCCGCGGTGCTCCGCGGCCTCGGCTTCACCGGCGCGGAACTACAGGCGGCCAGCGAGCAGAAACAGGCGCTTGTCGACCGCACCGGGGCCGCCGTCGACGCCGGCGTGTTCGGCGCGCCGAGCTTCCTCGTGGACGGGCAGCACTTGTGCTGGGGACAGGATCGGCTCGGGCGGGTGGAGGGCTTGCTCAGGGGAGCGTAGGCGGGCCCCCGGGCGGACGGCCCTGGACGCGACGACGAGCACGCGGCCGCGCCCCCTCGCCGCCTGCGAAGTTACTCCTCCTCGCCCCGCCCACCGCCAAGTCGCACGGGCGCGAGGCCGAGTTCCCGCGCCCGCTCGGAGGATAGGCAACATGAACCGCTCTCCGGGAGGTACACCCGGTCATCGTTGCCCCCGCGAGCAGGCCCGAC
>VGRQ01000025.1 GCA_016875315.1 Deltaproteobacteria bacterium
CCGGTGGCCCGCCCCTCGCCGGCCTGCTCGGTCCCGGGGCGAAGGTGGGTGCGCGCTACCGCGTGGAGGAGCAGCTCGGCGTGGGCGGCGCCGCCGTCGTGTACCGCGTCTGGGACGAGGAGCTCGACGAGCCCGTCGCGCTCAAGATCCTCAACGCCCCCGTGAGCGACGCGAAGCAGATCGAGCGCTTCCGCCAGGAGTTGAGGCTCGCCCGTCGCCTCGCGCACCGCAACGTGGTGCGCCTCCACGACATCGGCGTACACGAGGGCTTCCGCTACCTCACGATGGAGCTGCTCTCCGGTCGCGACCTGCGTCGCTGGCTGGACAAGGGGGCCACGCGGGGCCTCGTGCTCGGCTGGCTTCTCCAGGCCGCGGAGGGGCTCGACGCCGCCCACCGGGAGGGCGTCGTGCACCGCGACGTGAAGCCGGAGAACCTGTTCATCGGCGAGGACGGCGTGGTGAAGGTGATGGATTTCGGCATCGCCCGCGCTACCGATCTCCGCAGCGTGACGGCGCAAGGCGTGTTCGCGGGCACGCCCTCCTACATCGCGCCCGAGCAGATCACGAGCTTCTCGGTGGCTGGTCCCGCGGCCGACCTGTACTCGCTCGCCGTGGTGGCCTACGAGGCCCTCTGCGGGCGCGTGCCCTTCGACCAGCCCACCCTTCCTGCCCTCCTGCTCGCCCACACCCAGCAGCCACCGCCCTCGCCGCGGCAGTGGGCGCCCGAGATGCCAGCCCAGATGGAGCGGGAACTCTACCGCGGGCTGGCGAAAGACCCGAAGCAGCGCCACCCGGACTGCGTCACGTTCGTGCGCTCGTTGCTCGCCGTCTCGCCGTGGCTGCCGCCGGGGGGCGGGCCGGCGCGAGGGTAGGCCGGGGGAGCGCGCCGGCGCCTGTCCCCCCGCCCGGGGAAGCTACAAGGAGCCCCGGTAGCCGCCCACGATCGCCAGCTCTTCCATCCCGGCGGCCTGCGCCGTGGCGAGCACCCGCCCGAGGCGGCGCCACGGCACGGTCCCGTCGGCGTGTACCTCGGCGCGGGCCTTCGTTCTCGAGGCGAGCAGGCGATCGTAGAGCGGCTTCACCACGCCCTCGGTGCCGGCGTAGTCCCAGGCCGCGATGCGCTGGCCGTCCACGTAGATCGCGTCGGTCGCCACGAGGATCTCGATGCCCCCCTGTCGCGACTCCTCCGAGGAGGTGGGCGCCAGCGCGAAGGGGCCCGACGGCGGCGTGGGCGCCAGCTCCGTGGAGTAGGTGCGCAGCAGGAACACCAGCAGCAGCGTCATCATGTCGACCATGGGCGCCAGCGCCCCCACGTCGAGGCCGACGCTGGCTTGCTCCTCTCGACGCCGGAAACGCTTCACTGGAGGCTCACGCGCGGGAACAGCGGCGCTTGCGACGAGCCCCGCACCACGTCGAGCACCGCGAGCAGCGTGGCGGTCGATACCTCCGGGGAGGGCCGCACCTCGGCGCGTTCTTGCGAGCCGTCGATTCGATGCACGGTCTCCAACGCGGCGAGCAAGGCGGCAAGATCGACGCGGTCGCCTGAGGACGGCACATCGATGGCTCGCAGCTCGCGGGTGTCGGCCGACGAGGCGATGTCGGTCGTCGCCACCTCGAACTCCACGCGCGCGGCGCTGGGCTGCAGGCTGACCACTACCGACTTGACGAGCCCGGCGTGAGGCAGGGGCGGCGCCTCCCCCGGGGCCGCCAGGCGCAGGTCCACGACGCCGAGGCGCTGGCCGGAGGAGGTGGCCAGGAGGAAGAACAGCAGCAGGAACATCAGCGTCACCACGCCGAGCAACGTGGGACGGACATCGGCCTCGGCCTCGGGCTCGCGCCGGAAGAGCTTCACGCGCGCTCCGCCGCCTTCCGAGCCACGTGGACGCGCCCGGCGACGGCCTCGATCGCGGCGAGCAGACGGCGCGCCTGGCCGTCGAGGAAACTATGGGCGGCAAGCGCCGGGATCGCCACGAAAAGACCGAACGCGGTGGTGGCCATCGCGGTGGACGAGCCCTCGCTCAACGCCGCCGCGCGCTGGGCGGCGGCCACGTCGCCGAGGGCGCCGAAGGCGACGATGAGCCCGTACACCGTGCCGAAGAGACCGAGCATCGTCGCGATGCTCGCCACGGCCGACAGGTAGGGGATGCGATGGCGGATGCGATCCTCCGCCTCCACGGCCGCGGCGCTCATCGCGTCCCAACCGAGTTCCGCGGTGGGCTGCGCCAGACCGGCAGCGACCACCTCCTCCAGGGGCGTGGTGCCGAGGGCGGGCAACGTGCCGCTTCTCAGGCCGTCTTCCACGCGCTTCACCACGCTCGCGCCATCCGCGCGGAAGCGGAGGAGCATGGCGGCGCGCTCCACCATCACGGCGAGGGCGAAAGCCATCACCGCGAGGAGCGCGTACATGAAGCCCGCGGCGGGGCCGGAGAAAGCATCGATGAGGTAGCGGAGCATGGGGGCCTACCGGGTAACGAAGTCGAGGCAACGGGCGCGGGTGTCGGCCTTCTGGATCGACTCGCAGAGGGCCACGGCGCGGGTGGGATCGGCGCGCTTGAGCTGCGCCGCCACGCCGTGGCGGCAGTGGTCGTCGTAGGGGCCGCGCGTGGCGCAGTCGGCGAGGGCGGCGTCGGCATCGCGCTCGGCGCCGCCCCAGCCCACCCCGTGGTAACAAGTGCCGCGCCACTCGGCGGTGCCGCTGTCGCAGGCAGCGGCGGCTTCGCTCATGTCGCGACGTGCAAGATACTTGCCTATGCCGTGCCAGCAGGTCTTGCGGGTGAGCCAGTCGCCCTCCTCGCGCGCGCACTGCGCGTGCGCGGCGGGCAGGTCGACCAGCGCGATCTCGCCCACCACGTCGTGGCGGCAGAAGGTCTGGTACACCTCGGCGTGCGCGCAGCGCCCCATCGCGTACTCGGCGTCGGTCTCGGCGAGCGCGAGGCCGGTACCGAAGAAACACTGCCCTCGCCACTTGCGGGCCTCGATGGCGCCGCAGATGGTCTCGGCGCGGGCGCGGTCGGCCACGGCGATGCTCTCGGCCACGTCGGCGTGGCACTCGAGCACCATCTCGCTGGCAGCCACGCGGGCACACACCCGGAGCGCCTCCTCGGGGTCGGCGGGCGCAACCTGCCGGGCCAGCGACTGCCAGCACACGTCGCGCAGGTCGGCGACCATGGCCTCGCAGGTGGCGGGGCTCAGGAGCGTGGCTCCGCCGCCCTCGCCCGGCGTGCCCGCGGCGGGCAGCGACGCGAGCCCTGTGGGCTTGGGCGGCACCGGCATCGACTCCGGGGCGTCGAATCTCTCTGCCTCGGCGACGAGCGCCGGCAGCCAGCGCTCCGCGCCGAAGCGCAACCCGAGCAAGAGCGCGAGCCACAGTGCAACGAGCAGTGAGAAAGGAGCCGTTCGCACGCGCTAGTCGGTGTAGCCGAGCTCCTGCATCCAGGCCTCGTACTCGGCGCGGTCCATGTCTTCGAACTTCTGCTCCTCCGCTGCCCTGGGGGGCTCGGGTGGCGGGCGGGTGAACCACCAGCCGGCGGTGCCCGCGGCGACGAGGAGAGCGCTGGCGGCGAGGAAGGCGCGCAAGGTCGCACGAGGGTATCGCGGCTCGCTCGCACCCGCGATACGCTCGCGCCCCTTCCGAGGCCCGCATGCGTTTCCTCCGTCCCGTCCTCGCGATTGCGCTCTCCGCAGGCGCCACCTTCGGCGCGCTCCACGCGCACGAGGCCATGGCCGACGCCTACCCGAAGCCGCGGATGGAGGTGTCGCTGAAGCCGGTCAGCGTCAACATGCGCGACTTCAGCTTCCCCAGCGGCTTCCGCGTGATCTTTCAGGAAGACCACACCCAGCCCGTGGTCTCGCTGGTCATGAAGATCGACCACGGCTCGCAGGACGACCCGGAGGGCCTCGAGGGCATGGCCCACCTCATCGAGCACCTCTGGTTTCGCTCCCTGCACGCCGGCACCGACGGCAAGGACCTGCCCAAGGTGTGGGACCTCATCCAGCAGATGGGGGCGAGCTTCAACGCCACCACTAGCAACGACCGCACCGACTACCTCACTACCGCCCGCAGCGAGCTGCTTCCCAACCTGCTCGGGCTCGAGGCGCTGCGCCTGAAAGACGCGGTGCGCAAGGTCACCGCCGACGACGTCCTCGTGGAGCGCGAAGTTGTCCGCAACGAGTTGCGGTTGCGCTACGAGAACGGCGGCGCCGCCGGCCTCGGCTACCTCTACGACAAGCTCTGGCCGGTGGGCCACCCCTACCACCGGATGACGATCGGCTCGCACGGCTCGCTCAACAACATCACGCTGGCCGACATCCAGAAGTACGTTCGCGACTACTACCGGCCGAGCGAGGCCACGCTGGTGGTGGGCGGCGATCTCTCGCTCGACGAGAGCGCCAAGTACCTCGAGGCCTTCAGCGTCGACATGCTCGCTTCGAAGGACGATCCTGAGGGCAAGAACATCACGCTGGTGGCGCCGAAGGTGCGCGTCAGCGGCTCGCCGGTGGAGCCGCCCGCCACGGGCACGCCCATCGAGGTGAAGGGCGAGGTCACCAACCTCCAGAGCTTCAGCGCGGCGGTGGAGAAGCACACCCTCGTGCTCGGCTGGCCGATGCCATCCGCCTACACGGCCAACGACGCGGTGATGTACCAGGCGCTGAACCAGCTGCGCAACGCCATCGTGCGCGAGCTCTACCCCGACTGGGAGTACGCCAAGGAAGACAGCCCCGCATCGCAAGACGCGATCGGCTGCTTCCCCGACGCCGGCCGCTACGGCTCGGCGGCGGTTTGCTTCATCGAGATCGGCGAAGACGACGATCCCGCGAGGATGACCGAGAAGGCGCTCAACGGCCTCTACACGATGTGGGCCACGGACGAGATGTGGAAGCAGTTCCAGGACTTCCAGTTCAGCTACTCGCAGCAGGCCAACCTCGCTTACTTCCTGCAGAGCGTCGACGAGGTCACCGACATCTTCTCCGGTCGCGCCGCCAGCGTGTCCGATTTCGTGCACTTCACTGGCGACCCGCTGTACTACACGCGGCAGATCGAGTGGAACGCCAAGGTCAACGCCGATCAGGTCCGCGACTTTGCCGAGAAGTACCTCAACCGCAAGCGAGCGGTGGCGGTACACCTCAAGCCCTACGAAGACGGCGACATCACACTCGACAGCAGCGACAGCCAGTACCGTGGTCAGAGTCGCGACGCGGCGGTGCTCACCATCTTCAAGCCCGAAGAGATCAACGAGAAGGTGATCGACGAGACGATCGTGGTGCCCGACACCACGAAGATCGTGCAGGAGACGCTGCCCAACGGCATGAAGCTGGTGGTGATGCCCCACGGGGCGGGGCCCATCGTCCGCGGCATCGTGTCCTTCGGCGGCGGTGAAGGCAGCGTCGACATGAACCGACAGCAAGTCGCTTTCGCCTCCGCCAACTGGTCTTGGCCGCACTACCGCGCCGTCGATCCTTTGCGCGTGGCCGGCGGAGATGGCTACGGGGGCAGCGATCTCTACTTTGCCATCGACGGCTCGGCGGCCGCCGGCAACGTGGAAGACCTCGCCTATATCCTACGCTACCGCCTCGACGACTTCGTGGTGTGGACCGACGGCAAGATCGACTGGGTGAAGGGCAGCAAGAAGGACGTCCTGAAGTGGATGAAGAAGGGCATCGACGCGGCCCCGATCATCCAGCGCCAGCGCCTTTTCCCGGGGCACCCCTTGGGCGAGTGGTTCAACCACAAGGACTGGGACGCGATGGGCAAGTTGGGCGCGGGCGACGTCCAGTCCGTGCTGTCGCGCCTGCTCCGCCCGAAGAACGCCACGCTCTACCTCGTGGGCAACATCACGGTCGACGAGGCGCGAGCCGCAGCGAAGACCTACCTCGGGGGCTGGCAGGGCTGGGGCAAGGAGCCGGCCGGTTGGACGGCGCCTCGAGCGATGTACGCTCCGCCCCCGGCGCCGCCCGCCCGGCAGGTGATCCTCTTCAACAAGGACAACGCCTCGCAGACCGACGTCAGCTACGCCTGCCAGATCGCGCCCGTCACGCCGGAGAGCGAGTGGGCGGGCAACTTGATGGCCGACGTCATCAGCGACGCGCTCTGGCTCGCGCTCCGCGAGCAGACCGGCGCGAGCTACGGCGCGTACGCAACCACCGCCGGCTGGGGAGACGGGGCGATGATGTTGCAGGGCGTGCAGGTGCAGAACGACCAGGCCGCCTTCGCGGTGAAGGTGTTCCTCGAGCAGGGCGAGAAGGCCAAGGCGATGAAGCTCGACGATCGCATCCTTGCCACGCGCAAGTTCAGCAACGCCCAGCAGTACGTCATCGGGCAGGTGAGCACCGGCGACATGATCTGGCGCCTGCACCGCGTGGGCAGCCACGGCTTGGGCATGGACTACTTCAAGCAGGTGGGCTCGCGCATCGCCAAGGTGTCGCAGAAGGACTTCGCGGCGATCCTCGAGCCCTGCGTGGGCCACGAGGTGATCACCGCCGTGGGACCGGTGTCGGTGATCAAGCCCAACTTCGACAAGCTCGGCATGCAGGTCGAGGTGTTCGACGTCGACGCCTACCGGAAGGCCTACCGGGCCGAGATGGGCCTCAAGGAAGAGAAGGAAGACAAGAAGAAGAAGGACGAGGAGAAGAAGTAGCGATCAGCGCAGCTCCAGCAGCTCCACGTCGAAGATCAGGGTGGCGCCGGGCGGGATCACGCCGCCCGCGCCCTTGCTGCCGTAGCCGAGCTCGGGCGGCACGTGGATCTGCCGCTTCTCGCCGACTTTCATGCCGAGCACCGCCTCGTCCCAGCCCTTGATCACCTTGCCCACCCCCACCGGGAAGACGAAGGCCTTGTTCCGGTCGACCGAGCTGTCGAACTTGGTCCCGTCGGTGAGGTAGCCCGTGTAGTGGACGGCCACCGTCTGCCCGGCCATCGGCGAGCCGCCGGTACCGGCATGGAGCACGTAGGACACCAGCCCCGTCGTCGACTTGTCGCCGCTGAGCCCGTCGATCGACCAGGGCTTGGCCGTGGAGGAGAGGCCCATGTCGGAGGACTCGCCCTTGCTCACGGTGGTGGAACAGGCGGGGAAGGTGAGAAAGGCGAGGAGGAGGGTCAGCATGGCGCCGCGGCTATCGCCTCGCGGGACGGCGGGCTACGCTGCGGGCCCTGCCGGGAGCGTGGCGTGGACTGGTCTGGCAACACCTGGCGCGATCTCGAGCTGGGCGTGACGCTCGACTGGAACGACGCGCTCATCGACTGGTCGGGCGCGGAGGAGGCGTTGGCCCCGGCCTTCGCGGCGATGATGGCGCTGGAGCGGGGCGCCATCGCCAACAGCGACGAGGGGCGCATGGTGGGACACTACTGGCTGAGAATGCCGGAGATCGCCCCGAGCGGCCTCGGTGCCGAGATAGTTCGCGTGCGCGAACTGTGTCGCGACATTGCACGAGATGTCCATCGCGAGGGGCACCACCGAAGCTTGCTCCTGCTCGGCATCGGCGGCAGCGCCCTCGGCCCGCAGCTGGTGGCCGACGCGCTCGCCGAGCCAGACGACCCGCTCCGCGTGCTCTGCATCGACAACACCGATCCCGAGGGCATCGCGCGGCTGGTTGGCCCGCTCGATCTCGAGCAGACGCTGGTGCTCTGCATCAGCAAGTCGGGCGGGACGGCGGAAACGCGCAACGCCCTCGCCGAGGTGCAGGCCGCCTACGCCCGCGCCGAGGTGCCGTTCGCGCCAAACGCCATCGCCGTGTCGGGCGAGGGGAGCAAGCTGTGGCAGGCGGCGGCGGGCTGGCGCGCGCGCGTGCCGATGTGGGACTGGGTGGGCGGGCGCACCTCGCTGTTCTCGGCAGTCGGCCTCTTGCCGGCCGCCCTCCAGGGCATCGACATCGACGCCCTGGTCGCGGGCGCGGCGTCGATGGACGCGCACACGCGCACGTCGCGACTCGAGACGAATCCTGCCGCGCGGCTCGCCTGGGCCTGGTACCGGCTGGGCCGGGCCGAGAGGCCCCGCGCCATGGTCGTGCTCCCCTATCGCGACCGGCTCGTGCTCTTCTCTCGCTACCTCCAGCAGCTGGTGATGGAGTCGCTCGGCAAGGCGCTCGATCGCGCCGGGCGCGAGGTCCACGAGGGCCTCGCGGTGTACGGCAACAAGGGCAGCACCGACCAGCACGCCTACGTGCAGCAGCTCCGCGACGGGCCCGACGACCACTTCGTCACCTTCATCGTGGCCCTCGACGACGGCTACCATGGCCAGGAGGAGGTGGAGCCCGGCGTGGTGAGCGGCGACTACCTGCAAGGCTTCTACCTCGGCACTCGCCGCGCGCTGGCCGAGAGCAGGCACCCGTCCCTCAGCCTCACCCTCGCGACGGTCGATGCCTTCCGCCTCGGCGCCCTGCTCGCGCTCTACGAGCGCGCCGTGGGGCTCTACGCCGAGCTCGTCAACGTCAACGCCTACCACCAGCCGGGGGTCGAGGCGGGCAAGAAGGCGGCGAGCGTGGTGATCGCGATGAAGCCGCGGCTGCTCGCGGCCCTGGGCGAGGAGCCCCGCCCTGTCGACGAGATCTGCGCGGCGGCCGGCCTGCGCGACCTGGCGGCGGCCCACGCGCTGTTGTCGCGACTCGCTGCCAACGACGCCGGCGTGGTGCTGCACGCGGGCGAGGCGCCGGCCGCCGACCGATTCGCGCGATCGGGATGATCCTTTTTCTACTGGGCTGCGAGCGGCCGCCCTGCCCGGTGGCGCCGAGCTTCTTCACCCCCGACACCGAGCCGCTCGTGATCCTGTCGGGCACCGGCGGTTTCACCCTCGACGGCGGCGCGCAGCCCCTCGACGGCTACGCCGGCTTCACCGGCCCCGGCCGCGCCACCACCTCGGTGATCGCGGGGCGCGGCACCACTTACCGCATCGTCTACGACATCGAGGCCAGCGAGCCCTCCTCGCTGGTGGTGCGTTTCGGCGAGACCGCCGACGACACCGTTACCATCGCGGAGACCGAGGTGAGTGGCGCAGGCACGCTGGACGTCACGCCCGTGGGGGCGGGTCGCCGCATGGAGATCGTCTTTGCTAGCGACGGTGTGCTGCGCATCGACGACTTCCGCGTGGAGTACGACGAGTGGGCCGAGGTGGACGATCCCCCGGGTGGCACGCTCCAGCTCGGGATGCTCGTGCACGTGGAAGACATCGCCGAGATCGAGCAGAGCTCCGGCAACTTCAGCCGACGCGCCGTGGTGCTGGAGCGCCTGGCGGAGACGCTCGCCTCGCACGAGGCGAAACTCACCTACCAGGTCGATGTCACCTTCGCGCAGGGCGTGGCCAACTGGGACCCGGCCTACGTCGACCGCGTGGCGGCGCTGGGCGGCGGCTGGTCGTCCCACATCCACAACGAGTCCGAGGGCGACGAGGCCGTCGAGGCCGCCGCCCGCGACGCGGCGGTGCATTACCGCGAGATCGGCGTGGAACCGACGGACATCAACGGCGGCTTCCAGCTCGCGCTCTACGAGCGCTTCGCGGCGGCCGGCTACTGGAGCATGTCGGCTTTCAAGGACCCGGGCACGCAGGCGGGCTTGCCGCGCGACTCCGTGGTCCCGTGGCGCCCTCGCGACGGCACCGGCACCGACGACGTCGATGCCTTCCTCGTCCACGACGACGAGGGGCCGCTCGTCTACCTCGGCGGCGGCATGCAGTCAGAACCGGCTCACGACCGGGTGGCCGAGGTGGCCCGACGTCGCCTGTCCCAACTGCTCGCCCACGCGGTCGACGGCGAGATCAACACCGCCTACCTCGTCACCCACGTCGACTTCTTCTCTCCGCTCGGCGACGACGACGCCGACTGGGACGCGTACATCGACGACGGCCGCCTCGACGCCGACCTCGCACACTACGACGCGATGCTCAGCGAGGTGGTGGATCCCCTCGTCGACTCGGGCCACGTGCGGTGGGCCACCAGCGGCGAGATGGGCCGGTGCTTCCGCGACCGCGAGGTGGATTGCGGCCGGGTGAACGAAGATTCAGAAGGTGAATGACCGAGCCTCAGAAGCCGGTTAGCTGCGGCGCGCCTCCTCACCCCCGAATCCCTGGAGCTGCTCGTGCCTGACTCCTCTGCCCGTCGTGTTGCCATCCAAGCCGCCACCTCGCGCGCCGTCCGCACCGTCCCCCGCCCGGTCGACGCGGAGGGCCGTCCCGCGCGGATCTCCCAGTACTTCGGCAGCCGCGTGTTCGGTGCCGACAAGCTCAAACAGCGGCTCCCGCCGGAGATCTTCGCCCTGTGGACGGCCACCGTGGAGAAGGGCGCGCACCTCGATCGGCCAGTCGCCGACGCGATCGCCCACGCGGTGAAGGAGTGGGCGCTGGAGTCGGGCGCAACCCACTTCTGCCACTGGTTCCACCCGATGACCGGCGCCACCGCCGAGAAGCACGACAGCTTCCTCTGGTTCGACGGCGCCGGCCGCCCCATCGAGAAGTTCACGGGTTCGATGCTGATCCAGAGCGAGCCCGACGCCTCGAGCTTCCCCTCGGGCGGCATGCGCTCCACCTTCGAGGCCCGCGGCTACACCGCGTGGGACCCCACCTCCCCGATGTTCCTGATGGACGGCCCCTCGGGGCGCACGCTGGTGATCCCGAGCGCCTTCCTCGGCTACCACGGCCAGGCCCTCGACGAGAAGGCACCGCTGTTGCGCTCGATGGAGGCGCTCTCGCGGAGCGCGTGTCGTCTGCTCGGTTTGCTCGGTAGCCCCGCGCAGCGCGTCACCGCCACCGTCGGACCGGAGCAGGAGTACTTCGTCATCGACAAGGCCTACGCCGCGCTGCGGCCCGACCTCGTGGTGGCCGGCCGCTCGGTGCTCGGCGCCCCGGCGCCCAAGGGCCAGAGCCTCGAAGACCACTACTTTGGCTCCATCCCCCCGCGCGTCCTCGCCTTCATGGAGGAGTGCGAGCAGGAGCTCTACCACCTCGGCGTGTGGGCCAAGACCCGTCACAACGAGGTTGCACCCTCGCAGTTCGAGATCGCCCCGGTGTTCACCGAGGCCAACGTGGCGGCCGACCACAACCAGCTGGTGATGCAGACGCTGCGCCGCGTGGCTGATCGTCACGGCCTCGCGATGCTGCTGCACGAGAAGCCCTTCGCGGGCGTCAACGGCAGCGGCAAGCACGTGAACTGGTCGATGTCCACCAACACCGGCGACAACCTCCTGGAGCCGGGCAGCGCCCCGCAGGAGAACCTTCGCTTCCTCGCCTTCCTCGCCGCCACCTTGCTCGGCGTGCAGCGTCACTCGGCGGTGTTGCGCGCGAGCATCGCCAGCCACGGCAACGACTTCCGCCTCGGTGCCAACGAGGCTCCCCCGGCGATCATCTCGGTGTTCCTGGGCGACTTCCTCACCCGGATCGTCGATGGCATCGTGTCGGGGCAGGTGGCCAACCTCGCCGCCGGGCAGGCGATGATCGAGCTGGGCGTGTCGCGACTCCCGGCCGTTGCCAAGGACAACACCGACCGCAACCGCACCTCGCCCTTCGCCTTCACCGGCAACAAGTTCGAGTTCCGCGCGGTGGGCAGCTCGGCGAGCATCAGCTTCCCGGTGGTGTGCCTCAACGCCGCCGTGGCCGACGGCATCGACCAGCTCTCGGCCTGGATCGAGGCGGGCCGGGGCGACGTGATGGGCGCGGTGCGCCGCGCGCTCACCGAGTCGAGCGCGGTGCGCTTCGACGGCAACGGCTACTCGGCGGAGTGGGTGGAGGAAGCGGAGCGCCGCGGCCTGCCCCACGCGCGGAACACCCCGTCCGCGCTCGCGGCCCTGCATGGCGAGGCCGCCGCCGCCCTCTTCAAGCGCACCGGCGTGCTCAGCCACGAGGAGCTCGACAGCCGCTACGAGGTGCGCGTGGAGCTCTACAACAAGAAGGTCGACATCGAGGCCGACGTGCTCCGCGAGCTGGTCGACACCCACGTGATCCCGTCGATCGTCGAGGAACTCTTCGCCACCGAGGGGGTGGCGGGCACCCTCGCCGAGAAGCGCTTCCTCGCCGCGGAGGCGGCCGGCGATCGCGTGTACGCGGCGCGGGCGGCGCTCGACGAGGCCCTGTCCGGCGTGCCCGAGACCAGTGCGGCCGGTGTCGCGACCTACCTCTGCAGCAAGGTGGTCCCGGCGCTGGCCGAGCTGCGCGGGGCGTGCGACGCCGCCGAGAAGCTGGTGGCCGACGACCGCTGGAGCCTGCCGAAGTACCGCGAGATGCTCTTCGTCAACGGATAGTGGGGGGCCATGGCGGCCCCCGCGCGAAAGGCGATCGTGCTCTCGGGCGGTGGCGCCCGAGGCGCCTACGAGGCCGGCGTGCTGTCGACGGCGCTCGAGGCCGCGGGCGGCGCGCGGGTCGAGTTGTTGTGCGGCACGAGCGTGGGAGGCATCCACGCCGCCATCGTCGCCTCGCACGCGGATGCCCTGCCCCGCGCGGCCGAGGTGCTGCGCCAGGCCTGGCTGGGGCTCGAGGTGGAGACCGCGCTGAGCCTCTGGTCGTGGCACCCCGGCCGGATCCAGCGGGTGATCCGGGGCGGCACGCGCCCCGCCTCGATCTTCGACGGCCGTCCCCTCGCGCGCCTAGTGGGCCGGGTGGTCGACTGGCCTGGGGTGGCGCGGAATCTGGGCAGCGGGGCGCTCCGTGCGCTGGCCGTCACCGCCACCCACGTGCCCACCGGCCGTCCCACGGTGTTCGTCGACACCTCGGCGGGCCAGGCGCCGCCTCGTTTCTCGAGTCTGCGCGCGCGGGTGCAGCCCACCCGCATCGCGGCGCCGCACTTGCTCGCGTCGGCGGCCATTCCCCTGCTTTTTCCTGCCGTACGCGTGGAGGGGGAGTTGCACTGCGACGGGGGACTGCGGATGAACACGCCGCTGGCACCCGCCCTCGGCATGGGGGCCGACCGAGTGCTGGTGATCGCGCAGTCCACGGCGCGGCCCGCCGCGGTCGACGCCGGGACAGAGAGCTACCCCGGCGCGGCCTTCCTCCTCGGCAAGGTGCTCAACGCCTTTCTCCTCGACCACGTGGTCAACGACCTGGAGGAGTTGCAGATCGTCAATCGCCTGCTGGGCGCGGCCTCGGCGGCGGGCGGCGCGAACCTGCTCGAGAAGCTGGCCGCCGGTCACGACGGCGCGCCGGGGTTCCGCCACGTCGAGCCCTTCGTCATCCGGCCCAGCGACGACATCGGGGCACTGGCGCACCGTCACCTGCACCGCTTGTCGTGCCGGCCGCCGACCACGGCGCTGTTGAGGGTGGCGGAGAGCGGCTGGGGCGGCGTGGCCGACCTGGCCAGCTACCTGCTGTTCGATCGCGCATTCACGACCGACCTCTTCGAGCTGGGCCGCGCCGACGCCGAGGCGCAGCGCGAGACGATCGCCGCGTTCTTCGCGTGATCGAGAGCTGGCTCGCGGAGCGCGAGATCGCGGTGTACACCGCGCCGGCCGAACCCCGGGGGCGGCGGGGTCTCGTCGCGGCCGGTGCGAGCTTCGAGGTACTGGAACACCGCGAGGCCGAGGGTTGTCGCGACTGGGGCCTCGTGGCGCTCGGCGGCTGGGCCTGCCTCGATCGCGCCCGGCCGAGCACCGCCGCGCCGGTCCCGGTCGCGCCAGAGTTGCCGGAAGCCCTCCCCTTCGTCTACGGCAAGGCGCGCGGCGTGGGCCCCGTGGCCATCTACGCGAGCGCCGCCGCCTTCGCGCGCGGCAAGCCCCTCGACGAGCAACTCGACCCCGAGCGGAGCTATGCCTTCACCGGGCGCGAGGCCACCGCCCGGGGGGAGGCGCTGCGCCTGCGCGACGGGCGCGTGGTGGCGAGCAGCCGCGTGCGGACCTACCGGCCGAGCGCCTTCCACGGGGTCGACGACGCAGCCCTCGCCTTGCTCGGCTTCGCCTCGCCGGCCTGGTGCGTGGCGACCAGCGGCTGCGCCGTGGGCGACGGTTTCCGGGTGGAGTACCACGCGCTCTTCGACGCGGCGGCGGCCTTGCCTCGGTCGGAGGGCGCCGTGGCCCGCTGGACGCCGGCGGCCCGGCCTGCGGCGGTGGGCGAGGACGAGCTGTGGATCGACGTCGACGTGGGCGAGCAGGTGCTCGCGCTGCTACGGGGCGACCACGTGGAGTACCTCACGCTCGCCGCGACGGGACGGCGCGGGCGCTGGGAAACGCCCGCCGGCGAGCACCGCGTGCTCGACAAGCTGCTCGACAACGACATGCTCAGCCGCGCCGACTCCCCCGAGCCCTACGCCGTGGAGGGGGTGCCCTGGGTGGTGCACTTCGCCCATCGCTACGCGCTCCACGGCGCCTACTGGCACGACCGCCTCGGGCGGCGCACCAGCCACGGCTGCATCAACCTCTCGCCGGTCGACGCGCGAGCGATCTTCGGCGTGGTGAACCCGCCCCTGCCGCCGGGCTGGCGAGCCGTCTACACCCAGCCGGGCGACCTGCCGACGCTCGTCCGAGTACGATAGAGACGCCCCCGTGGAGACAAGATGGCCCGCGTCCTAATCGAAGAAGAGGGTGCCCCGGTCCGCTACTACCGGCTGGTCACCGACGCCGTGGTCATCGGCCGCGCCGACACCGCCGACCTCGTCCTCCCCGACACCGGCGTGTCCCGCACCCACGCGCTCATCGGCCGCCGCGGCGATGGCTGGTACATCGAGGACAAGGGCAGCGCCAACGGCACGCAGCTCAACGGCTCGCCAGTGGCCGAGGCGCCCATCGGTCCCGGCGACATCGTGGTGGTCGGCAAGTTCTCGTTGCGCCTGGAACTCGAGGACGAGGGCGAGGGCGCCGAGTACACCGATCCCTCCGGCAACCTCGGCGACGACCTGACCTCGCCCGCCATCCCCGTGTCGGAGATCCTCGCCGCGCAGCAGGCCGCCGCCGGCGCTGCTCCCGGGGCAGGGCCCGCCACGGCTGCGCCCCACCTGCTCGGCACCGACGGCGTTCGCTACGACCTCAGTGGCAAGGTGCTCGCTTTCGGTCGTGACATCCCCGTCACCGGCGTGCTGCCCTTTTTCTCCGCCGGCGAGATTCGGGCCGTCGAGGGTGGCTGGCTGGTGAAGCAGGGCTTCGTGCTCACCCCCGTCGAGGTCAACGGCAAGAACGTGGCCTCCCATCGCCTCGTCGAGGGCGACCAGCTCCGCGTGGGCGGCACGCGCTTCACCTACCACGGGCCCTGACATGCTCCTCCTCGCCGCTTCCCTCGCGCTCGCCTACGGCGAGAAGGTCCACGCCGAGCTCACCGAGGAGGCGCTGAGGCTCATCCTCGGCGACAGCACCGCGCAGGCCGGCCCGGTCCCGCCTGCGCCCGAGGGCATCGACCCTGCCACCTACACGCCGCCCGCGCTCGATCCCGAGGTGCAGTCGAGGGCGGGGGTGGCGGCGCTGGTGATGCGCATCGACAACTATGGGCGAAATACGCCGGATCTCGCTGCCGCGTGGACGGCGCGCTATCCGTCGCCCGGCGACTTCGACACCTGGGCGCTCAAGGAGTTGCTGCTCCTCAACCCCGACCAGGACGTGTACGGGATCGACAAGTTCGACCTCGACAGATCGCGGCTGGCCACGGTCTCGGTGTCGGCGCGTCGACCCGACGACGACTTCCGCAATCGCGAGCGCCTCGCGCACGATCCCGACCGGAAGCCGCAGGCCGGCGTGCCCGACGACCCCATCATCCTCAACATGGGCAAGCTGGGCGCGCTCTCCTCGCAGGCCCACGCCCACTATGGGCTCGACCAGCTCGAGTTCTCCGAAGACCCCGCCGTCTTGCAGACCGACCCGCCGCGCTTCGCGGTGGCAGCCGGCTGGCCCGGCGGGCCGATCGTGACCCTGGCCGCGGAGATGACGCAGAGCCACCTCGACCTGAGCACCCTCGCCGCGCTCGAGGGCTACCCGCTGTTGTCCAGCGCCTACGCCGGGCACGCCTTCCACTACCTCGAAGACGTCGGCAACCCGATCCACACGGTGCAGGTGGGCCTCTACGATTTCTTCAAGGACGCCTTCTTCCAGCGCCTCGGCAAGAGCATCGTCACCGGGGGAGGCTTCCTCGGCGAGCTGCCCTCGCTGGCGAGCATCGGCATCGGCATCCTCACCAACCACCACACCATCTCCGAGCAACTCGCGGAGAAGAAGCTGCTCGCGGGCGATGCGCGCCTCGCCACGGCCATCACCACCGACGACGCCGAGTTCCTCGCCAAGCTGCCCTCCGCCGCCACCGGCGACTACGGACTCGACGCCACGCGCGCCCTCATCAAGCTGAGCGCCCCCGACGGCGCGCCGATGTACGCCAGCACCCGGGCGATCGTCGACAAGCGCTACCGGAAGTGGGGGGTGAGCTTCGACGACAAGAACGACGATCCCGACGCCACGCTGCGCAAGGGCGTGACCAGCGCCGAGATGGACGCCTTCTGGGGCCTGCAAGAACGATCGTTCAAGCGCGCCGCCACGGCGGTGCGCCGCGTGTGGAGCATCCACGACGAGGCGATCACTGGAGCCCTGGCGACGGCGGAGGCCACCGAGGCCCTGCGCGACGCCACGCTCGACCGCCTGGTCCGTCGCCAGCTCAAGCTCCGCGCCGAGGCCGATGAACGCCGGGCGAAGTACCTGGCCAACCCACCGATGGCCTCGTCGGCGCCGTCCACGCAGCCCGCGGTGCTCGCGGCGGAGGTGGGTGGCGCCACGCTGCTCGGCTTCGGCCTGTCGCGCGGCTTGCGACGCCTCCGCCGCGGCTAGTAGGGCTTCTCGCCCACCCAGTTCCCCGGCGGGTCGTAGCGGCAGGCCCAGATCGCCGCGCCGTTGCTACAGGAGCCCTTGCCGCAGCCCACCACCTCGGAGTCGGCCCACACCACCTGGGTGTAGTGGCCACAGGACTTGCCGCGGTCGCACTTGTTGGTGTCGTAGTCGTAGAACTCCACCTCGCTGGCCCAGCCTTCCACGACCTCGGTGGGGGTGGGCGCGTACGACGACCACCACAGGTTCTCGCCGTAGTCGCTCTGGTCCTCGTGCTCGAAGGCGCAGTCGTCGGCCGCTAGCTCAGTGGCCCAGCCGAGGGCCGAGGCCTCCACGCCGTCGTCGTAGGCGAGCGGGGCCACGCCCACGCCGGCGCGGATTTCGTTGTGGGCGTCGAGGAACTCCTGCGCTTCCCCCTCGACGGTAGATGCCTCTTTTTGCTCGGCCGTGTCGGCCTCGCCGTCGAGGGCGATGGGCCCGCAGGCGAGGAGGGCCGCGGAGAGCAGGAAGGTGACGACTCGGAGCATGGCGGAAGGGGTAGCACGACCCGCGCGCGTCGTCGCGACGAGGAGCGGCGGCGAGGACAGCGACCGCCCGACGACGAGGGGTGCCGGCGACCGACGGCGGCGAGGACCGCGACCGCCCGACGACGAGGGGTGCCGGGGGAGCTCGCGGTTCCCATAGGCGCGCGCTCGCACCCGCGCCGACCTGGCTCGGGCGTCGCAAGCACAGATGCTCTTGTTGCGCTTCGTCGTGAGCACAGATGCGCCCGATAGCGCGCGGGCGGCCCTCAGCGACCGGTGCCGAGATGAGTCGAGCTCCCGCCCTGGGGTATCGCATCGAGAAACGGAGCTTCATCCGTGAGGTCGGCTCGTTTCTTTGGCGTGGAGCGAGCCTGGCAGGGGCACCTCACTCATCCGAAGCGCCTGTGCTCGCGACGCAACCCATCGAAAGCAACCTTGCTTACGACGCATGCCCCTCACCCTGGTTGCCTCGCGACTCTCGGGCGCCGAGTGGATCGACCGGCGCCACCGCCGGCGCGCCTTCTGGAAACTAGGTAGCGAACTTTCAGTTCAAAGAACGGTCAATATTGTTGTCAAAGCTGTTCGGTGTCGCGAAAAAGATCACGTTCGTCGTTGACGTCCGCAAACGCGACAGGTACATGTTCGGGGCGGCTTGTCGCGGCCGCGAAGGAAGTCTCAACCCTCCGGAGTCTCAACCCTCCGGAGTCTCAACCCTCCGGAGTCTCAACCCTCCGGAGTCTCAACCCTCCGGAGTCTCAACCCTCCGGAGTCTCAACCCTCCGGAGTCTCAACCCTCCGGAGTCTCAACCGGAGTAGACAATGCCTGCAGTCCGTGGAAGTAGCCTCGTTATCAGCAAGGGGCTGGCCGCCACCGCGAACTTTCACCCCCAGACCGTCTGGATCCGCACGTCGGAGCTCACGCGCGCCCGCTACCGTCTCGAGGTTCGGGGCGACACCGGCACGGTGCAGGTTGCCGTCGGCTACCAGACGGCCGACGACGTCGACTCGCCTGCGGCGGCCGCGCAGTTGGGCACCATGGCCTACCTCGGGGCAGATGGCGTCCAGTATGGCGACGACTGGGTGGACCTCACCACGATCTTGAAGACCGCCTCGTGGATCCGCTTCGGCTCGCTCGTGAAGCAAGACGCCGATGGCTCCCTACAGGCCGCGACGACGCTGCTGCGCGTCGATTACAAGCTGCAGTAGGGAGGTCCGATGCCAGCCACGTTGAATGCGTTGGGCGGGTGCTGGGTCAATCGCGAGCGTGGGAAGCCTCCGCGAGGCGTCGGCGATGAAATCAGAGACAAGGAGGCCGAGGACGTGGAGGACTCGGACACCGACAAGGACGAGGACGGTACCGACATCGACGACGACAAGGACGAGGACGAGGAGAACGAGTGCTGGGACCCTCCCGACCCGGCGAGGTAGCACGCAGACTCGCGTCGTTGAGTCCTGGGCCGTGGGCGCCACTGCTTATGGTGGCGCTCGCGGCCGTACCCGCTGCGGCGGCGGATGCTCTGCTGGTCAGTCTCGACGCATGGGCGGAGTTGTCGGCGTGGCTCGCGATCGTCTCGTCGCTCGATGACGCCGAGCGCTACTTCGCAGCCACTTGGCTGCTAATTCCCGTGTTCGATCTGCTCGCATTCTCGCCTGGCATCGTGGCGCTGTGCGTTTGGCGACGCCGGTTCCCGCTCCAGTGCAATCCGCCTCGAGCGCGAGCGCCCCTCATGCTGGCCTCGGCACTCGGATGCTTCACGCTAGGGGCGGGCATCGCGCTACACGCCGCGCTCGACCTTCCGTCCCTCGGCCAGGATCTCGGGAGTCCGGAGGTTATTGCGGCTGTTCCGCGCCGGCTCAGGCTAGTGGACTGCGCGATGGACTCGGTAGCGCCAGGCATCATCGAGGAGCTCTACTGGCGCGGCGTGGTGTACGCTGCGGCGAGGGATCGCCTGCCGAGTTGGCTGACGATCCTCGCAACCTCTCTCGCGTTCGCGGTAGGGCACCCGGCGAGCCTGATGGCGGCCGTGCTTGGATTCGGGCTCCTGATGGGCCTCATCCGCGAGCTCACCGGATCCTGGCTCCCTGCGGCCGGCGTGCATGTCGCGTGGAACGCGGTCGCGATGGCGGCTGCTTGGCAGCTCCTCTGACGGGCGCGGCGTGCGGACCCGCTACCCCCGCGCCCCCGCTCGCAGTTCCCTGGCCGCCGCCCGCGCCGCGTCGCTCACCCTCAGCCCGCCGAGCATGCGCGCCAGCTCCTCCACCGACGCCAACTCGTCGAGCGCGCGCACCGAGGAGAAGGTGCGCTCGCCCACGGCCTCCTTGCGCACGTGGAGGTGCTGGTCGGCCCAGGCCGCGATCTGGGGCAGGTGGGTGATGCAGAGCACCTGGTGGTGTCGCGACACCTCGTGGAGCTTGCGCCCGATGGCCTCGGCCACGGCGCCGCCCACCCCGCTGTCCACCTCGTCGAACACGTAGGTGCCCACCGGGCCCACCTGGGCCAGCACCCGCTTCACCGCGAGCAGGGCGCGTGACAGCTCCCCGCCGCTCGCCACCTTGCGCAGGGGCCGAGGCTCCTCGCCCCGGTTGGTGGCGATGCGAAACTCCACGCGATCCGAGCCCCGGGGACCGATGCCCGCGTCGGCCACCTCCACGTCTACCCGCGCCTCGCCCA
>VGRQ01000026.1 GCA_016875315.1 Deltaproteobacteria bacterium
ACCGCCGCCAACCTGCCGAACTCCGCAAGCTGCGTTCGGCAGGGCCAAGGCGCGTTCGATAACGCGCCTTGGCGACGGCTCTCCCCCCACCGCGGCGTTCCCGATGCCGCCCTGCGCTTCATTGCTCACGGAGGCGGCGTGCGCGGCGGCATCGGGAACTAGCCCGGGGCGTTGACGCCGACGCTCAGGGCGCGAGATCGCCCGAGGTGTAGAGGTTGCTCATGTTCTCGCCGGCGCTCTCCATCTCGTCCTGGAAGGTGGGCATGAACACGTAGGCGGCGGCCACGACGGCCACGCAGATGACGGCGATGACGAGCGCCCACTCGACGGTCGACTGGCCCTGGCGGTGGGAGCCTCGCACGCCCGCATCATATCGCGATAAGCGGCCGCGGAAATGTACCCGCACCAGAAGCTCGAGTGGACGCAGGAGCACCTGGAGGAGAAGCTCGCCGGGTCGCCCGACGACACCGCCGCGCGAGCCGAGCTGGCCCGCGTCTGCCTGTCGCGGGCTCTGTACCATCACGGCGGCGAGGCGGTGGCGGCCACTGCCCTCCAGCATGCCAAGCGCGTGGTACACGACGAGCCCGAGAACGCCGAGGGGCACGTGCTCTGCGGCGCGGCGCTGGTGGCGCTCGAGCGTCCCGACGGGGCGCAGCGTTACCTCGACGAGGCCCTGCGGCTGGATCCCACCAGGGCCGATCTCCACCTCGCCCTTGGCGCGCTCTACCGCGCCCAGAAAGACCTCCACCTCGCGATTCGTCACCTCGAGAACGCCTGCCGCGCCTCGCCGGAGAGCTGGGAGTGCCACCTGCTCCTCGGGCGCACCCTCGCCGAGCGGGCGCGCCAGGTGGGTGGAACGCGTCTCGTCGAACGGGCACAGTTTCACCTTGTCCAGGCACTCGCGCGCGAGCCGAGCCCCGACCTGCTCCCGGTGCTGATGCGCGACCTGGGGCTCCTGTGTCTGCAAACGGGTCGGTATCACGACGCGGAGAAGCTCTTCGTGCGGCTCCGGCAGCACCCGAGGTTCTCCAACGCCGCGCGCAAGCACCTCGGGCAGGTGGCCTTCGGGCTCGGCAAGTACAAGGGCGCGATCCAGCATTACCGGCAGTACCTCGAGGGCGTGGCGGCCCACGCCCACGGCGACGACGCCGGGGTGCTCGCCCAGATCGGCCTCGCGTACCTGCACCTGGGCGAGCTCGCGAAGGCGCGGGAACACTGCAACAAGGCGCTGCTGCTCGACCCCGACCTGCTGGCGGCGCGGCACGCCCTCGGCTGCGTGCTGGTCGAGGAAGGGCAGGTGGCCGACGCCATCAAGGTGTTCCGCGACACGCTCCAGGAGCACCCGGACGACATGGTCAGCTACGTGGAGCTGGCGCGGACCCGCCGTCGCGCGGGCGACGTGGCCTGGTTGCAGCGAGCGCTGGAGGTGGAAGTCTCGGGCTTCGACCAGCTGCCGCCCACCGGCGGCGAGCAGGCGCCGCGTACCGTCGCCCGCCGGCGCATCGCGGTGTTGCTCGAGGAGCTCAAGGTGGTTGGCCCGAGCTCGGTTGGCGCGATCCTCGGCGCGATCGAGCGCACCGAGGACGAGGGCCTGCGCTTCGCGGCCTGGGAAACGGCATGCGCGCTCACCGCGGGCCACGTGGCCGACGAGCTGGGCGGCCGGCTGCGCGAGGCGGGGCGCTGCTACTCGGTGGGCCTCGCGCGAAACGCGCTCGCGGCGGCGGCCTACATCCCGGAGCCGGCGCTCACGGCGGGGCTGCACGTCACCATGGAAGACATCCAGCGGGCAGCGGTGGAGCGGCGCGGCAACGCGGGCGACCTCACCGCCCACCGTCGCGCCGTGGAAGCGGAGCGGGAAACGGCGCGCGCCTGGCAGGCCATCCTCCTGCTCGCGATCGCCACCCGTCGGAGCCGCTCGGCGCGCGAGCTGTTCGGCACCTGGGGCCAGGGCGTCGACGCGGAGCTGGGCGTGGCGGTGCTCGCGGCGCAGGCCACCTGCGGCGAGCCCGAGGCGGCACGGGCGCTGCACCGCCGCGCGCAGGAGCGCGGGGCGTCGGTGGTGATCGACAAGCTGCTCGCCAGGGTCACGCCTCCCGCGGCGCGGGGCGAGCCCCAGCCCGTCGGCAGCGGCGACATCAAGTGCAGCGCCTGCGGCCGGGGAACGGCCGAGGGGGCGCCGCTGTTCTCGGGCACTCGCGCCGTGTTGTGCTCGGTCTGCGTGAGCGAGCTGGTTCGTGATCGGCGCGAGTCTGCCTCGCCGGAGAGCGCGAGCTGTCACCTTTGCGGTCGCACCGCCTTCGAGTCGCGCGGCCTCTGGCACAAGGCAGGCATCGACGCCTGCGCGCACTGTCTCGAGTTCAGCGTGGGCCTGCGGGAGCGCGAGGAAGTAGACCGCTTTCTCGCGAGCTGGTGAGCCTTCAATCAGGCAAATCCTGCACCGCCATCCGCGAGCAGGAGATGCGCCTGAGGTAGGCCGCGTAGTCGAAGCTCGGGCTGTTGGCGGCGTCGTGGCAGGCGCGGCAGGTGGCCTCGGTGATCGGCGTGCTCCCACTGCCGTCCTGCTGCGCGTGGCCGCGCATCGGGCCGTGGCAGGCCTCGCACTGCACCGCCTTGTAAGACTCCGCCAGGCGCGGCTCGAGATCGGAGAAACCGCCGGGCTTGCCGAAGCCGGTGCTGTGGCAGCCCACGCACTCCGGGTTGCGAGCCGCCTGGCGGGACTCGAGCGAGGCCCAGGCCCGGGCGTGGTCGTCGAAGCCCCAGCTGGCGATGCGGTCGCTGTGGCACGACGAGCACGCCGCCGAGGTGCCATAGGCGAGGGCGCTGGGGCGGCCCACCTCGGCGCGGGCCGTCGCGAGCTGTTCGGCGTGAAACGTCTCGACCAGCGCGTTCAATGGCGTGTCGCCGTCGAGGTCGGGGGCCAGGGGACGAACGGAGACCACCGCCACGTTGCGACCGATCGTGTGCTGGGCGAGGGTCGCGAGGTCGCGCCCGAACGCCTCGCCGAGCACGTTGGCGCCTGCCCCAGCCGCGTCGGCGCGCTCGCGAGCGCTCGCGACGGACTTCCAGACGCCGCCGTCCTCGATGGCCCAGGACCCGGGCGTGCTCGCGAGGCTGAGGTGGAGCACCGTCACGTAGCGGCCCCGGCCGGGCGTCTCGATCACCGGCGCGCCGTGCCCGATCCACGGGTCCTCGAGGTTCTCGCCAGCGGTGGCGAGGACGGCGCCGAGCCCAGCGACGCCGTCGGCCACGGCGCGGTTCACCGCTGCCCCGGCGTTCGACAACACCACCCAGGTGTCGGCCTCGCCGCTCATGGCGTCGCGCACGGCGCTCACCGCGTCGCGAGGGGGCGCGCCGTCGACAGCAGCTGAGAGCCCCACCACGCCCACGCGGATTCCGCCGCGCTCCACCACCCGCGCGGCGGCGAAGGGGGGCCCCCAGGTGGCGGAGACGGCCCTGCGCGCGGCGAGCCACTCGGGGGGCATGACCAGCCGGTCGAGCGGGCCCGGGGCCCAGGCGTCGAGCCCGGTGGCCTCGGCCAGAGCCATCACCGCCTCGGCGCGGCCGCGGGATTCGGCGGGCGCCTTCCCGGGAAGCGGCTTGGCGAGCATCTCGCCGGCGTCCAGGACGAATAGCGGGGGGTCGCCCGGCTCCCGGTAGCGAGCGAGTAGTCGCTCACGACGCGCGAAGCCGCCATAGGGCGTCGTCGGGCAGCCGCAGGGTTCCACCTCGCCGCGCACCTCGGCGGTGAAGGCGATCACGGCCTCGCGCAGTGGCCGTTCCACCCCACGATCCTCGGCCCGCTCCGCGAGGCGGGGCGGCAGCGGCGGCAAGGCCTCGGTGGGCACGGGCCCGGGCTCCGAGGTGCAGGCGAGGAGGAAGGCGAGGAAGGGGTGCATGCCAGGAGAACGTGACGGGGCGCGCGGGCCCGTCCAGCGCACATATAGTTTGGCCGCCTTCGGAGCGGTCATGCTGAGCTGGCTGGGTCTCGTCGCGAGCGCGGTAGCCTTCGCCCCGGTGGACGAGGAGCCCCAGGGCATCGAGCCAAACCGGCTCTTCCTCACCCACCTCCCGGCCCAGCTCGCGCTGGCTCACCAGCCCGCCTGGGTGGAGTTCACCCGGGGGGAAGGGAAGGGCTGGGCGGCGCGTTTCGACGAGGCCACGGGGACGGCCCACCGCGCCTGGGGACCGGGCATCCCGATGGGCAGCGGCAACCCGGCGGCAGCGCTGCGAGCCTTCTTCGAGCGCAACCGCGAGATCCTGGGGGTGCCGACGTCAACCCTGCGGCTCCGTTCCGCCAACCACGTGGCGCGGACCGGCACCTGGTACGTCGAGTTCGATCGCCTCGTGGGCGGCGTGCCCATCTGGGGCGGCGGCGTCACCGCGCGCGTGCGCGGCGGTGAGCTGGTGCTCCTCGGCCTCGACACCCACCCCGGCGCCGCGGTGGGCCAGGCCGAGATCGACGCGGGCGACGCCATCCTCGCGGCGTCGCTCGACGGCGCCGCGCCACTGGCCGACCACGCCGGGGGCGAGGCCCGGCTGGTGGTGCTCCCGGGCGACGACGGCGGCCGCGTGGACTACCGGCTGGTCTACGAGGTGCGCACCCGCACCGCCCTGCCCGTGGGTCGCTGGGTGAGCTTCGTCGACGCGATGAGCGGCGAGGTGGTGGGCTTCTACAACGAGGTGCGCTTCGTCCAGGGCACGGTGTACGGCTACCACCCGGCGCGCACGCTCGACGGCAACTACGCCACCACCGCCTTGCCCCTGGTGTACGTGGAGGGGACGAGCAGCGGCACCAGCGTCGAGGCCGGCGAGGACGGGAGCTTCGCGCTGCCCGACGACGCTGCCGCGACCACCTACCTCCGCGGCAAGTACCTCGAGGTGCGCAACCGCGCGGGCGACGAGGGCGAACTGCCCGTGGTGGGCGCCAACCCCACGTGGACCGAGGATCACGCCACCCTCGCCGAGATCGCCAGCTACGCCTTCGTCCACCAGGTTCGCGACTGGTCGCTGGGCATCGCGCCCGAGGTGCGGATGGCGAGCGAGGAACTGCTCTCCAACGTCAACGACAACAGCGGAAGTTGCAACGCCTATTACGACGGAAACCTGAACTTCTACGCCGCCGGCGGCGGCTGCAACAACACCGGCCAGATCGCCGACGTCAACTACCACGAGTGGGGCCACGGCTTCCACTATTACAGCCTGGAAGCGGGAAGCTTCGATGGAACCATCAGCGAGGGAGCGGGCGACATCGTGGCGGCGCTCCTCACCGGCGACGCGACGGTGGCCCCCTACTTCATGACCAACGGAGCCGGCATCCGGGAGCTGGCCACCGACCTGGTGTACCCCGACGACCTCGTCAACGAGGTGCACTACGACGGTCTCATCTTCGGCGGCGCGGTCTGGGATCTCTGGGAAAACCTGCTTGACACCTATGGTGAGGCCCGCGGCGACCGCGGCGACGCGTGGCGAGTGACCTCCACGCTCTTCGCCGACGCGCTCAAGGCGGGGCCCACGCTGGAGTCGGCCTACGACGAGTTCGTGGCCGCCGACGACGACGACGGCGACCTCACCAACGGCACGCCGCACTTCTGCGAGATCGCCGAGGCCTTCGGGCGCCACGGGCTCGGGCCGCTCTCCGGCCGGGGCGCCATCGCGGTCGACCACGTGGCGCTGCTGAACCAGCCAGCCCGGGCCGACATCGAGGTGGCTGGCAGCGTCGTCAACCTCGCGGCGGCGTGCGTGGACTTCACGCCCGCGCGTGTCGACGTGGTGTACAGCACGGATCGCGGTAGGAACTGGTCTCGCGCGGCCGCAGAGCTCGCGGGCAGCGATTTCTCCGCCGCCATCGAGGGCCTGGCCGCCGGCAGCATCGTCGAGTACTACATCGACGTGGCCGGCACCGACGGCACTGAGGCCACCTGGCCCCAGGGGGGCTTCATCGCGCCCTTCACGTTCTACGTGGGCGAACTCGAGGAGATCTACTGCGAGGGTTTCGACGGTGCCGATGACGGGGGCTACACGCACGAGCTCATTGACGGTCGCGAGCGCGAGGGCGCCGATGACTGGACCTTCGACGTGCCCGGCGGCTACGCGGACGACCCGGCGGCGGCCTACACCGGCCGCCGCGTGTGGGGCAACGACCTCGGCGGCGGCAACTACAACGGCGAGTATCAGCCCGACGTGACCAACCGCCTCAGCAGCGTGGCGATCGACGTGGGAACCGCGAGCAGGGTGATCGTGCAGTACCGCCGCTGGCTCAACGTCGAGGACGGCGAGTACGATCGTGCCCGCGTGTACGCCAACGACGAGATCGCCTGGGAGAACTACGACTCCAACGATCCCGACGGCTGGGCGCACACCGCCGACCAGGAGTGGGTGCTCCACACCCTCGCCACGGCGGTGGCTGGGTCGCTCACGCTGGGCTGGGAGATCGAGAGTGACGGCGGCCTGGAGATGGGTGGCTGGAACATCGACGACGTGTGCGTGTACCGCCCCGTGGCGGCGGAGGGCGGCGACGACAGCGGCACGACCGACACGGCGGTTGACCCCGGGGACGATGTGGGTCAGGACGTCGACGACACCGACAAGCTTGACATCTACTCGGGCGGTTGCGGTTGCGATGCAGGCGGCGCGGCCGGGCTGGGCGCGCTCGGGACGCTGCTCGCGGCGGCGGCAGGGAGGCGACGCCGGTGATCCTGTTGGCGCGCCTCGCTCTCGCGGAACTGCCGCTCCCGGACTACCGGCAGGCGGTGACCGAGGCGGCGGGAGCCGAGGTGGCGCGCGTTGCTCGCGAGACCGGCGCCGGTGACGCGGAGGACTTCGCCCGCCGCTGGATGCGAGCCGTGGGCGAGAGCGCGAGGGTGCAGTACGAGATGGGACTGGCCTGGCGCCTCGCGGGCGACGATGCCCGGGCCGCGGCGGCGATCGACCGTGCCGTGGAACTCGACCCCGAGCTGGTGGCGGCTCGTTACGACCGGGGCGAGATCCGGCTGGCGCGGGGCGACGTCGACGGTGCGGCCGAGGACTTCTCTGTTGTCACCCGGCTCGAGCCGCGCGCGTGGCCGGGCTGGTTTCGCACCGCCGACGTGGCCGGGCGCCGGGGCGACGCAGCCAGTTTCGAGACGGCGCTCCTCGCCGCTTTCCGCCACGGTTTCAGCATCCGCCTGGTGGCCGACGATCCGCACTGGCGCGCCCTCGTCGACGATCCCCGCGTGGGGGCCGTGCTCAGGCGGCTGGTGACGGTCTACCAGGGAGAGGCGGCCCTCGACGCCCTTCGCGGGCGCTGAGCCCCCGCCTGGGGGCGCTCGGAGGGGGTGGCGAGCGGCGCGACTCCCCGCCACGGCGAAAACGCGATACCCGAGGTGGGCCATGCTCCCCGCGCTCGCCCTACTCATGTCCGTGGCGTGGGCCGAGGACGGCTTCAGTCGCGACCCAGAAGGCGTTGGCGTGGGCATCATCCTCGGCGGGCCCACGGGCTTCTCGGCGGCGTGGCGCCCCGGAGGCATCTGGGATGGTCGCGTCTGGGTCGACGGGGCCGTGGCCTGGTCATTCGCGAGCTTCGCTCAGATTCACGTCGATGCCTGCCTCGACCTCGCCGACTTCCGCACCGCCGACATCCCCAACACCCACTTCCCGGTGTGGGTAGGCGCGGGCCCGCGCCTGCGGATCGGCAGTGGTACCGGCTACGACGCGGTCAACCTCGGTGTCCGCGTGCCCATCGCCATGGGCGTCTGGCACGACAAGGTGCCCATCGAGTGCTGGGCCGAGTTGGTGCCCGTGGTGGGCGTCTGGCCGAAGACCGAGATGGGCTTCGACGGCGGCATCGGCGCGCGCATCTATTTCCCGGCGGGCCGCCAGGGCCCCCGGCTCACCAGCCCCGAGCCGGACCCCTACTAGCGGCCGGCCCCACCAGCTCCGTGACGGCCCCCGCCGGCCCTACGTCGCGACACGGGGGCCCCGATCTCCAGGTGATCGCGGTGCCCGGGGAACTGCAACGCGGCCTCCGGCCGGGGGTCCTGTCACCCCTGGCGTCCCCATCGGCTCCGCTTCGCTCCGCGACGGGGCGCGCCAGGGGCGCCACCCCCAGGCCCCCAACTTGGTCCCCGGTCACCGCGATCACGTCGGCTCCACCCCGCTGCAACCGGGCCGGCGGGGGCCTGAATCTCGACCCCTGCCGAGCGACAGCCCCTCCTCGGGCGGCGCAACCGTCGTGAGCGACAAGCACAAGCCCAGAGCAGCACCCCCCGCCCCGCGACCGTCCTCAGTGAAGGTGTGTAGAGGGAGGGGGGGAGAGTGCCACGTCGAGCGCGTTAGCAACGCGCTCGACGCCGGAGGGCGGAGAGCCGGAGGCTCGGAGCCCGGAGGGGATGGCACGGTAGGGGGGGAACCCGCCCAAGCGGGTTCCCCCCCTCCACAACTAGTGACTGTGACCGTGCCCGGCGCCGTCGTCGTCGTCTTCCTTGTGCTCGGCCACCATGGCCTCGGTGGTGAGCAACAGGGAGGCGACGGAGGCGGCGTTCTCCAGCGCGGCGCGGGTGACCTTGGTGGGGTCGATGACGCCGGAGGCGTAGAGGTCTTCGTAGATGCCGGAAGCGGCGTTGTAGCCGTAGCCGCCGGTGCCGTTGCGGACCTTCTCGAGCACGATGCTGGCCTCGCCGCCGCCGTTCTGCACGATCTGGCGGAGGGGTTCCTCCACCGAGCGGCGCACGATGTCGACGCCGAAGCGCTGCTCGCCCTCGGCGCTCACGCTGTCGAGCGCCCGCTGGGCACGGATCAGGGCCACGCCGCCGCCGGGGAGAATGCCCTCCTCCACCGCCGCGCGCGTGGCGTGGAGCGCGTCTTCCACGCGGGCCTTCTTCTCCTTCATCTCCACCTCGGTGGCGGCGCCCACGCGGATCACCGCCACGCCACCGGCCAGCTTGGCGAGGCGCTCCTGGAGCTTCTCGCGGTCGTAGTCGGAGGTGGTTTCCTCGATCTGCGCCTTGATCTGGCCGATGCGGGCCTTCACCGCCTCGGTGGAGCCGGCGCCATCGATGATGGTGCAGTTTTCCTTGGTGATCACCACGCGCTTGGCGGTGCCGAGGTCGCTCAGGCCGAGGTTCTCGAGCTTGAGACCGAGTTCCTCCGCGATCAGGCGGCCGTTGGTGAGGATGGCGATGTCTTCCAGCATCTGCTTGCGGCGGTCGCCGAAGCCGGGCGCCTTCACCGCCACGCACTGCAGGGTGCCGCGGAGCTTGTTGACGACGAGCGACGAGAGCGCCTCGCCCTCGACGTCTTCCGCGATGATGATCACCGGCTTGCCGGCGCCGTGCACCTTCTCGAGGAGCTTGATCAGCTCGCGCATCGAGGAGAGCTTCTTCTCGTGGATGAGGATGTAGGGGTCTTCGAACACCGCCTCCATGCGCTCGGCGTCGGTGACGAAGTAGGCGCTGATGTAGCCGCGGTCGAACTGCATGCCGTCGACGGTCTTGAGTTCCGTCTCGATGCCCTTGTTCTCCTCGACGGTGATGACGCCTTCCTTGCCGACCTTGTCCATCGCGGTGGCGATGATGCCGCCGATGGTGGCATCGCCGTTGGCGCTGATGGTGCCGACCTGGGCAACCTGGTTGTTGTCGGCCACCGGGCGGGACTGGGTCTTGAGGTCGGCGACGATGGCGCTGACCGCCTTGTCGATGCCGCGCTTGAGGTCCATCGGGTTGTGGCCAGCGGCCACGAGCTTCATGCCCTGGCGGTAGATGGCCTGGGCGAGCACGGTGGCGGTGGTGGTGCCGTCGCCAGCGATGTCGGAGGTCTTGGAGGCGACCTCCTTGACCATCTGGGCGCCCATGTTCTCGAACTTGTCCTCGAGCTCGATCTCCTTGGCGACGGTGACGCCGTCCTTGGTGACGACAGGCGCGCCCCAGGACTTCTCGATGACGACGTTGCGGCCCTTGGGCCCGAGGGTGACCTTCACCGCGTTGGCAAGGGTATCGACGCCGACGAGGATCTTGTTGCGGGCGCCGGTGTCGAAGAGGATCTGCTTGGCAGCCATGGTTGAACTCCGTGTAGACTTAGGGCAGGAGCCCGATGGGTCCCTGCGGGTTGAGGTAGGAAGTTGCTGAGGTTGAGCGAGCTACTCGACGATCCCGAGGATGTCGTCCTCGCGCAGGATGAGGCGATCTTCGCCATCAACCTTGATGTCGGTGCCGGCGTACTTGCCGAACACGACGCGGTCGCCCACCTTCACGGTGAGCGGCGTGACCTTGCCGTCGTCGGCCACGCGGCCGTTGCCGCAGGCGATGACGGTACCCTCGACGGGCTTCTCCTTGGCGGTGTCGGGGAGGAACAGGCCCGACTTCGTGCGGGTGGGCTCCTCGTTCCGCTTGACCAGCACGCGATCGAACAGGGGACGGACGGTCATGACTTCAGCTCCATGCGCGCCGGCCGATGGGGACGGCGTGCGGCGAGTTGTGGTTTGAGTGTTCGCGCGCCCGGGAGCCCGAGGGAGCCCGGGCGCAGCGGCGGACAGGTATTCACGGGCATCGGAGCGTCAAGCGCGAGAGGAAAGATTCGAAACGGCATGCCTTGAATCAAAGCAATTTGGAGGAGACATGGCCTTGAGCATCGCGGCGAAGATCGTGGCAGAGGACAACCTCTTCGACTTCTTCAAGGATCGCGTCGAGTCCGCATCGCGCGCCCAGCGCCGCCCCGTGACCCAGGACACCGTCTACTACCTCTCTCACCTGCTGGCAGAGGCAGGGCACGCCGAGGAGGCAGGCGCCGGCGCGCCTTCCACGCTGGTGGAGATGCGCGAGCGCGCGGCCAACGGCGGCTTCGCCGAGAGCGTCACCTGGTGGAAGCGGATGGGCGACCACGCGCTGCTCGGCGTCGGTTTCTTCCGCGAGAACTTGCGCCAGCGGCGCCTGTCCATCGACTACTACGCGGAGATGGGCGCCGGCGCCTACGGCACGCTGGCGCGCATTCTCCGCGAGCCGAGCTCCAACCTCCCCGACGTCTTCGGCGAGCTGTCCACGCGCTTCGAGACCTGTGCCGAGGTGATCAACGAGGTGCGCGAGGAGTCGCGGGAGAACAACGCCACCGACATCGTGCGGCTCTACGAGGAGTGGCTCGCCTCTGGCTCGCCGAGGGTGGCCGAGCGCCTGCGCCAGCTCGGCATGCTGCCGGTGCGCTTCGCGGGCAACGGTTGAACCCGCTTTCCCTGGCGCAGCGCCAGCTCCAGGCCATCTACGCGATCGAGGCGCCGCCGGTGGCTGACTTTATCGTGGATCGCGAGGCGGCCGAGCAGATCGCGCCGGGCGCGCGGGTGGGCCGCGAGGCGGTGCTGGTGCACGAGGTGGATGGCGAGGCCGGTATCGCCGTCTTCGTCGACCCGGGAATCGTCGACCGGGTGGCGGCGCACCCGCCAGGGGAGGCCGCGAACGCCGACCTGGATGCCTTCACGGTGGTGACGGAGGCGGTGTCGCACTTCCTGTTGCTCGTGCATCGTGCGCGTCGCGATGAGGGCGTGTCGCTGCTGGAACTGGAGACGCAGGCCGAGGTAGACAAGTTCGTCACCGCGCGGCTCGCGACGCGATCGGCCTCGGGACTGCGTGAACGGCTCTTCCGAGACGCTGCTCTCGACCCCGCGCTGGACGACGAGGAGCGGCAGCGCTACGCGACGGCTGGTCGGCTCGCGGATCGCTACTGCGCGCAGCTGGAGCGCCTTCCCCACGTCGACGCGCTGCTCGTGGAGTTGCGCGGCTTCTGGCGCCTCAGCGGCCACGCGCGGATGGGTCGCTTGCGCCGCGCTGCCTAGCCCGTTAGCCGCCGCGCTCTCTCACCCTGGGGCGTGGATGGCGCGCATCACCGTCGAAGATTGCCTGGAGCAGGTTCCCAACCGCTTCACCCTGTGCCTGGTCACCGCCGAGCGCACCAAGCAGCTCATGAAGGGGTCCCGCGCCCTCATCGACGACGACCGCAAGAACAAGGAGATCGTCACCGCGCTCCGCGAGATTGCCGCGTCGCACGTGAAGCCGGATTTCTCGTCCTTCGACGAGAACGAGAACCTCAAGCGCGAGGCCGCCGAGCGGCAAGGCGCCCAGCCGCTTCCCCCGTCGGTCGACGACCTGCTCGAGCCCGCCGAAGACCTCCCCCCAACCGCCGACGCATAGTAGGAGCCCGCCATGGCCAAAGCCCAGCCGACCACCGTGGACGAGAGCCTCTTCGACGGCCGCACCGTCGACCGCCACATCGCCGAGGGGCGCACCACCCGCGAGGCCTACGAGGCCTACCTGGCGTCGCTGCCCGACGACACCGAGGAGGCCGTCGAGTCCGACGTGCGCTTCGTGGTTCGCGGGCGCGTCCTCGCCACGCACCTGGCCAACGAGGGCGTCGAGGAAGACGAGAACTAAGACTCGTCATGAGTCGGGGCCCGCTCCACGCGCCGCGCGGCAGCACGCTCTCCTGCCGCGGCTGGGTGCAGGAGGCGGCGCTGCGCATGCTCCACAACAACCTCGACCCCGAGGTGGCGGAGCGGCCCGAGGATCTCGTCGTGTACGGCGGGATCGGCAAGGCGGCGCGTGACTGGGAGAGCTTCGACCGCATCGTGGCCGCGCTCCGCGACCTGCGCGACGACGAGACCCTCCTGGTGCAGTCAGGCAAGCCGGTGGGCATCGCCACTACCCACCCCGATGCCCCGCGCGTGCTCATCGCCAACAGCAACCTCGTGGGCAAGTGGGCCACCTGGGAGCACTTCCGCGAGCTCGAGCGCAAGGGCCTGATGATGTACGGCCAGATGACGGCCGGCAGCTGGATCTACATCGGCACCCAGGGCATCGTCCAGGGCACCTACGAGACCTTCGCCGAGGCGGCCCGCCAGCACTTCGGGGGCGAGGCCGCCGGTCGCTGGGTGCTCTCCGGGGGCCTCGGCGGGATGGGCGGGGCGCAGCCGCTGGCGGCAGTCTTCGCGGGGTTCAGCTTCCTCGGGGTCGACGTTGATGCCACGCGCGTGCAGAAGCGGCTCGACACCGGCTACCTCGACGAGGTGGCGCCGTCGCTCGACGAGGCGCTGTCGCGACTGGACCACTGGCGGGCCACCGGGCAGGCCCGCAGCGTGGGGATCGTGGCCAACGCCGCCGACGTGTACGAGGAACTCGCGCGCCGTGGCGTCGTCCCCGACCTCGTCACCGACCAGACGAGCGCCCACGACCCGCTCGCCTACGTGCCCAGTGGCTTGTCGCTGCACGCCGCCGCCGAGCTTCGCCGGGTCGACGCGGCCGAGTACACCCGCCTCTCATATGCCACGATGTCGCGACACGTTGCTGCAATGGTCGCGCTCCAGTCACTCGGTAGCCACGCCTTCGACTACGGGAACAACCTCCGAGCCGGGGCCATGGAGGGCGGGCTGTCGCGCGAGGTGGCCTTCTCGTTCCAGGGCTTCGTCCCCGCCTACATCCGCCCCCTCTTTTGCGAGGGCAAGGGCCCCTTCCGCTGGGTCGCGCTCTCCGGCGATCCAGCCGACATCGCCAAGACGGATCGCGCGGTCCTCGAGCTGTTCCCCGAGAACCGGGCACTCGGCCGGTGGATCGAGATGGCCGGGGCGCGCATCCACTTCCAGGGCCTCCCCGCTCGCATCTGCTGGCTCGGCTATGGCGAACGACACCTTGCAGGCCTGAAGTTCAACGAGATGGTGGCCTCGGGCGAGCTGTCCGCGCCGATCGTCATCGGTCGCGACCACCTCGACTGCGGCAGCGTGGCCAGCCCCAACCGGGAAACCGAGGGCATGCTCGACGGCACCGACGCGGTGGCCGACTGGCCGATCCTCAACGCGATGCTCAACGCCGTCAACGGCGCCTCCTGGGTGAGCTTCCACCACGGCGGCGGCGTGGGCATGGGCTACTCGCTCCATGCCGGCCAGGTGATCGTGGCCGACGGCAGCGAGGCGGCAGCGCGGCGGCTGGAGCGCGTGCTCAAGGGCGACCCGGCCATGGGCGTGTGGCGCCACGTCGACGCGGGCTACGAGCGGGCACGCGAGGTGGCCGCGGAGCGCGGGGTCAAGCTGCCCTGAAGGCCGGGAAGGAGGCTGGAGGGGGGAGGCCGGAGGGGGAGAATCGCGGGCCCTGAAGCGGCCGCGTGTTTCCTCGGGGGGCGCGGTGCCGATCAAACGGCCACCCACGCTCAGGTCCTCCCTCCCAAGTCCCTCCCTCCTCCCTCCTGGTCTGCTGCCCTAGCGCGTGGTGCACTGCAAGAAGGCCGCCGTACACTTCACCGTCACGCTGTCACCCGCGGCCACGGTGAGGCTCCCGGCCTTCGTCGAGGGCATGTCTGGAAACCACGCGAGGATGCTGTACGTCCCGGGGGCAAGCTCGGCCGGGAGGTCGACCCGGGTACTGCCCATCGTCACCACCACGCGCTCGGCATCGCCGCTCACCGAGGCAGTGGCGGTGGACGGCGCCGTGACCACCGGCGCGACCGGCGTGACGGCGACGGTCGGCTCGGGGACTGGCGCCTCCACCTTCGACGGGGCGGGGACAGCCGCGGGCGGCGTGGTGACGACGGCGATCTCGGGCGGGGGACGGGACACGCCGCGCGCGGGCTTCACGGGGGCGGGCGGCTCGTCCCCCACCGGCACCGGCTCGGCGCCCGGCGGGGGCACCTCGACGGCGGGATCGGCGGGCGTGACCGGAGGCAGCGCCTCCGCCACGGGTTCGGCCGGCGTCGCGACCTCGACGGGGCCAGTCCAGTCAATCTGGGTCGCGACGATACCGATCGCGACCACCGAGAGCGCCGCGGCGGCGAGCACCCCCGCAACAATCGCCGCGGCCGGGACACCGGCTCGCTTCGCGGCGGGGCGCGCGACCGGCGATGGCAGCGGTGCCAGCGACTCCTCCGGCGCCACGGAGTCGCCCGCAGGCGCCGCTCGCGGTGCTAGCGAGTCGGTGGGCACCATCGTGGCGCTTGCCGCGGGGCTCGCTGGCTTGGCGAGCGTCGGGGGAGGCGGCGACCTCTCGGCCACCTCGGTGCGCGGGATCGCGCCCTCGCCGATCACCGTCAGGTCGTCGATCGCCGCCGGCCGAGGCAGAGCTGGGCGCGATCCCAGCGGCACCGTCATCCCGACGCGGTCGCGGAGGAGGGGCATCTCCACGAGGCGGCCGAGGTTTTCCGGGCTGACGGTGGGGCTCGTCGGCAACTCGCGGCCGTCGAGCATCGCCAGGAGCGCGTCGCAGTCGCCTGGGCGGGCCTCCCGCTCCGGCTCGAGGCAGGCGTCGACCACCCGCCGGAGGCGCTCCGGCACCTCGCCGGCCAGCGGCGGGAAGTCCTTCGCCATGATCTGGTTGTAGAGGTGGATGAAGTCCGTCCACTGGTAGGGCGGGCGACCGGAAACCAGCTCGTAGAGGATGCAGCCGAGCGAGAAGATGTCGGCGCGGCGGTCGACCTTCTTGGCGTCGCGGAACTGCTCGGGCGCCATGTACTGGGGCGTGCCCATGGTCAGGCCCGAGCGCGTCTGGCCGGCGGCCGGGTCGTCGCCGAGAATCTTCGCGAGTCCGAAGTCGCTCACCTTCGGCACGACGCCGTCGTCGTAACGGGCGAGGAGCACGTTGCTCGGCTTCAGGTCGCGGTGCACCAGCCCGTAGCGGTGCGCGTGTCGCACGCCGTCGACGACGCCGCGGAAGAGGGCCTCCGCCTCCTCGAGCGTCGGGTGGTGCATCGCCAACCAGGCCGAGAGCGTGGGGGGCGGGACGTACTCCATCAAGAGCCCGGGGGCGCCATCGATGTCGAGCACGTCGGTGACGGCCACGATGTTGGGGTGGCGTAGCGCCGCTTGCACGCGGCCCTCCAGCATCAGGCGCAGCTCCGCGTTGACGCCGACCGTCGTGAGCACTTTCAGCGCGAACTGGGTGTCGAGATGCTTATGGCGCAGCAAGTAGACGGTGGCCATCCCCCCTTCGCCGATGGGGCCCTCCACCACGTAGCGCTCGATTACCCGCCCGGCCTCGATGCGACCCTTCACTCACCACCTCGCGACGACGAGCGAGGTGCCGAGCAGGCCCACCGCGCCGATCCCCGCCCCCGCCGCCGCGATGGAAAAGGCGTTGGTGCGCATGTAGGCGCTCTCGAAACTCTCGGCGCCGTCGGGGTGTTCCCACTCGTCACGCGCCGCCCAGGCGAGGCCGTACGAGGCCACCGCCGCCGCCGCGGCCACCCCCGACGCCACCATCAGGGGGGTGGCAGCGGGGTGCCGGGCCCGCGGGTAGCTCGGCAGGGCGTCGGCCGTGGTGATTCCGCCCTCCACCCGCACGCCGTCGATCCACTGGAACACGAAGGGCCGCTCGGTGGGGACGCTCGTGGCCGTGGCGCCATCGACGTAGAGTTGCCCCCGGCGGGCCCCGCGCAGCGCCGTGCCGGGGCCGGGATCGAGCTGCGTGTCCCACACCGCGCGGAGCGGGTTGCCCGCGGGCGCCATCGAGTCGGGCAAGGTGATGGCCGGGTCGACGGCGCGGGCGGCGTTGAAGGCGGCTGCGGCCGTGGGGGTGTCGCGGCCGAGAAAGGCCTCGAGGCCCCGCAGGCGCAGCAGGCGGGAGGCGGTGCTGCCGGGGAGGGGCTGGTTCACGCAGCCGAGCACCGCTCGCGCGCCGCCCATCGCCTCGGCGAAGCTCGCCGGACTCTGCCCCCAGCTCGACTCCGCCTCGCCGATCGACGTGTCGAGCTCCACGAGGGTGCGCGGCACGGTGCACTCGGCGACAGCGGTGGCGGCGAGGAACAGGATCACGCCACGCGAACTAACGCTCTACGTGCGGCCCGTGCGGTAGGTGTCGATGGCAAACGCGGTGTTGATGGCGAACACCGCGCCGAACATGGGCCAGTACAGGGCGGGCGCGGCCACCTGGAGGCTCGTCTCCACGTAGGTGAGGACGATCATCCCGAGCAACCAGATGGCGCCGAGCAGGCGCTTCCGGCCGAGGATGAGCCAGCCGAGGCCGGGAAAGAAGAAGTTGGCGGCAGTGGCGACGTAGAGGCGGGTCATGGAAACGCTCCGGGTTGCCCCCTCAACATGGCGCGAGACCGTGGACGCGCACAGCGCTGACAGTCCGAGTCCGTTGCTCATTCGTCCAAGGCGAGGCGCATCGCGCTAGCATGCACCCATGGATGCGCTCTCCGATCTCGCTCGCGTGGTGGCCGTCGAGGCGAGCTTCTTCTCGCGGGCGCAGGCCTCCGGGCGCTGGGGTGTATCGACCCGCGGGGCGGAGAACGCCATCTTTCACGCGGTGCTGCGCGGGCGCGGCGTGGCGAGCGCAGCCGGCGGGGTGCCCGTCGCCTTCGGTCCCGGCGACCTGCTGCTGTTCCCGAGGGGATCGTCGCACGTGATTGCGAGCGACGACGAGGCTCCTCGCACGCCGATCACCGCCCTGCCGCGCGTCGTGAGCGAGTCGGGGTTGCCGTGCGTCGTCGCGGGTGTGGACCGGGCGGCGGAGCCCGAGGTCGACATCCTGTGCGGCACCTTCCGTTTCGATGCCGACGCCCGCGCCTGCTTGCTGCCGCAGCTGCCCGAGCTGGTCCACGCGCCGGCGGCCCCGGGATCCGCGCCCTGGCTGGTGTCTACCGCGGCGCTGCTCGACGCCGAGCTAAGGCGTGGCCTGGCGGGTGCCGATGTCTTGTTGTCGCGACTTGGCGACGTGCTGATGGTCCAGATCCTCCGCGGCTGGCTCGCCCAGCACGAGGCTCCCGGCTGGGTGGGTGCGCTGGCCGACCCGGTGCTTGCCCGAGTCCTCGGCCTCGTGCACGCCCACCCGGAGCGCGACTGGACCGCCGCGGAGCTGGCCCGGCGCGCGGGGATGTCGCGCTCGGCGTTCTTCGCCTACTTCACCGCGCGGGTGGGCGAGCCGCCTGCCGCCTACCTCTTGCGATGGCGCATGTGGGTGGCTCGCCGCTTCCTGCGCGACCGCCGACGTGGGGTGGCCGAGGTGGGGCGAACGGTGGGCTACGCGTCGGAGGCCGCGTTCTCGCGGGCGTTCAAGCGCGCGGTAGGCACGGCCCCGGCCGCGTGGCGCCAGGCCGCCTAGACGTTGGCCAGGGCGGCGGCGTCGAAGGGCCGCGGATGGATCTCGCTGGCAGCAGCGAGGGGCGCGGGGTCGACCACGTCGTCGGTGTCGAAGGTCGACACCACGTCGGCGGAGAGGCCCGCGAGGGGGCCCGCCACGCGGAGCAGCGGTCGCGGCAGCGGCAGCACCCGTCGCCCCCCGAGGGCGCGGATGATCTCGCGCAGCGCGAGTGGCTCCGGGCCCCCGGCATCGAACTCGTCTCGCGCGAGGCCGCGCCGCACCAGCGCGAGGATCGCGCCGTTGAAGTCGTCGACGTGTACCGGTTGACGCCGATAGTTCCCGCTTCCCATCACCGGCACCAGTGGCAGGCGACGGCACATGCGGGCGAGCGTGTGGAAGGACTCCCTGTGGGCCGGCTCGTGTCCCGGCACCCGGGGACCGTAGGGCGCGCAGGGCCGGACGATCGCGAAGGGCATGCCGCTCGCCCGCACCCGGGCCTCGTCTTCCACGCGCGACTCGGCGTAGGCGTTCTTCCGCGGCCAGTGGACCACCGTGCTCGACGCGTACACGACGGGGAGCCCCCAGGACAACACCGCGTCGAGCATGCGGCGGTTCTGCTCGCGCGCGTCGGCCGCCATCACCTTGGTGGCGAGGTGAACCACGACGTCGGTGCCGGGAGACGGGCGCGTGGTCGCGACGTCGCCTTGTACTGACACCACGCCGCGCAGGCGGAGGGAGGTGTTCCGGTGGAGGCCGTGGACCACGTGGCCGTGTTGCACCGCCAGCGTGCAGAAGTGAGCACCCACGAAGCTCGACGCGCCGGTGACGAACAGTCGCATAGCGAGGGGCTATCCCCGGAGCGCGATGATCACGGCGCGGCCCACGCCGAAGCGATGGGTGTCGGGGAGAAACCCGGCGGAACGGAGCCGCCGCTCCACCGTGGCCACCTCGGGCGCGTGCTCGATGGCGGCGCCGAACTGCCCGGGATCGTCGATCATCGCCGGGGGCATCGACCACATCACGTCGCCGATGACCAGCAGCCCCCGCGGGGGAATCGAGCGCCCGAGGCGCTCGATCAAGGCGGATTGTCCCGGCGGGGACAGCCTGCGGAGCGCGTCGTTCATCACCACCACGCTGGCGCCGGCCACGGGTGGGTCGGCGAGCTTGCCGGTGGCCACCCGCACGTTGGCCGGGAGGGGGCGAGGCAGGCGATCCACCTCGTCGAAGGCCACCACCTCGCGCACGCGAGGGGCGAGCGCGAGGGACAGGGCCCCGTTGCCACAGCCCAGGTCGAGCACCAGGTCGTCGGGATGGGCGGCGGCGGCCTCCACGACCACGCGCGCGGTGACGGCCGACCAGTCCATGGGCGCGCCTATCGCGGGCGGGCTCATGGAAGCGGTGGCCCGGTCCGATCCCCGGGGAAGCCCCCTCCCCGGAGACCGCCATGCTCGCGCTTGTCCTCGCCTGCGCCTCGCCCGACCCCGAGTTTGCTGGCGCCCGCGTCGCCGACGACGATCGGCTCATGGCCGTCTCCTCGACACGCTCCATCTCGGTGAGTGTCAGCGGCGCCTACGACCTCGATGGCCTCGAGTTCGAGCTGCGGCAGATCGTCCCCGGCACCAGCAGCATCGCCGAGTACGCCACGCTCGCCACGACCTCGGCGGCGTCGGGTAGCGGCACGCTCAGCGTGCCGACGACGCCGTCCACCATCGACCGCACCCGCGCCGGGTCCGGCCAGCCCGTGATCTACGCGCTGTTGCTCGTCGACGAGGATGGCGTGATCCACGGCGTCGGCCGGAACTTCCTCG
>VGRQ01000027.1 GCA_016875315.1 Deltaproteobacteria bacterium
GCCGACCTGCCCCCGCGCGACACGCGCCCCGACAGCGCCCGGCCCGAGACCGGCTGGCGCCCGGCCGACACCAGCCGCGACACCCCCCGCGACACCGGCTGGGACCCCGCCCTCGACAGCGACGGCGACGGCATCACCGACACCGAGGAGGGCCGCGCCGAGGCGCGTGACACCGACGCCGACGGCCTCGCCGACTACCTCGACCTCGACAGCGACGGCGACGGCCTGTCCGATGCCACCGAGGGGGCCGGCGACTTCGACGGCGACGGGCTCGGCGACTACATCGACGAGGACAGCGACGACGACAGCCTGCTCGACTCGGTGGAGGGCAACGAGGACTGGGACGGCGACGGCGACGACAACTTCCGCGACCCGCTCAACGACACCAGCCTCGGCGACGTCACCTTCGTGGCCATCAGCACCGACTTCAACTCGCCGATCGGCATCGACTACCACGAGTCGGCCTTCGACGTGGTGATGTCGGTGTACTACTCCAGCGGCGCGCCCTATGCCCTTGAGACGGTGGCCGCCGACGGGTCGCACACCCAGTTCTCGGCGCTCGCCAACGTGACCGACGAGGTGAAGATCGCCACCGCACGCTCCGGCAACACCGGCGGGTTCACCACCGGGGAGCTGTTCGTGGGCAACGGCTCCGACGGGCAGATCGTGCGCGTGAGTGCCGATGGCAGCAGCGTGAGCAACCCCTGGGTCGATCTCCCCGGCGACAACAACGGGCTCATGCGCGGCTCGCTCTACGTCGACCGCACCGACGTACACGCCGGGCAGCTGGTGATCGCCACCACCGACGGCGAGGTGTGGACCATCGACAGCAGCGGATCGCCCACGATGCTGGCCGACATCAGCGGCACCCACCTCGAGGGCGTGGTCGTCGTCCCCGACGCACCGTCCCGCTACGGCCCCCTGGCGGGCATGATCCTCGCCGGCGCCGAGAACGCGCGCCTGCTCTACGTCATCGCGCCCGACGGCACGGTGAACAGCTTCGATTGCGGCGTGGCGGTGGAAGACATCGACATCATCGTGCCCTACGAGAACTTCTTCGGGGTGAACTACGGCACCAGCTCGCTGCTCGGCGTGGGCGGCGAGGAGTTCTTGCCCATCGCGGGCGACATCCTGCTCACCCAGGAGTCGGTCACCAGCGTCGGCCTGTTCCGCCTGTACTACGACGGCACCGACATCCTCGCCGAGGAGTTGAGCGCCGCCCCCGCTAGCGCCACCATCGGCCAGTGGGAGCACACCACCTTCGCGCTGGCGGGCATCCAGGAAGTGCCGCTCGACTGAGGCCGCGTCAGCATCGACGGGAGCGCCGAGTCGGCTTGCGACGCGACGTGGGTCCCGCGGGGGGCGGCAGCTCGGCGTGCTCGGGCCAGAGATCGTCGAGCAGCTTCCGCGCGGCGGTCTGTACCTCCGGGGCGTAGCGGGAGAGCAGGGACGCGTCCTTCGCGACGGCCACGTCGATGGCGATGGCGAGGGGGAGGTAGGTCTCGCGGGAGCGGTTGGCGCGAGTCGCCGCGTCCAAGAGACCGGCTGAGACGCTCGCATGAATCGCGTCTGTCAGAGCGGTGGGGCCGGACTCGCGAGGTTCAGCGAGCGACACGACGGCGTCTTCGGGGGGCGCGCCCAGGCCGCTGGTGTCCAGCCCGGCGGCAACTCGCGTGAACTCCTCAAGTCGCCGCCTGTTCTCCTCCACCCGCCCTCGGTACTGCAGGTCGTCCGGTTCCGCGAGCAGCTCGGGCGCCTCCCTCGCGGGAATGGCGCTGGCGAGCGCCCGCAGCGCCAGGCCCCGCAACCCATCGCCGTCGTAGATCGCCTCGAGGCACCGTGCAAAGCCGAGCACCCGGCCTCGCGACCTCCGGCTTGCCCGCATCAAGTACCAGATGTTGAAGAAGCGCTCGGCCACGAGGAAGCCCGTGCGGGCCTCGCCGGCGATATCGACCTTCAGCACGAGCCCCTCGCGGTGCAACCGGGTGAGCTGCGTGGAGACGGTGTTCACGTCGAGCCGGGTCGCGTCGGCGAGCTGGGCCGCCGTGGCGGGGTGCCAGTGGAGTGCCAGGGCACCGAGGACGACTTGCGCCTGCTCCGCCAGCTCCTCGAAGCGGGCCTTGTAGAGGGGGGTCGCTCGGTCGACCAGGTGCTCCAGCATCCGGTGGGTGTCCTCGCCAGGCGCGACTCGCAGCAGGTCGAAGAGCATCACCACCGTGCGCGGGTTGCCGCCGGCGAGCACGAAAAGCGCGTGGAGTCGCGCCGGCCGCGACTTCAGGAGCGCCCTGAGATCTTCAGCTCCGGCTTGTTCCGCGAGGGCATCCAGCATGCCGACGGCCTCGTCGAAGTCGAGCGCGTCGAGCCGAGTGACCTGGAGAAAGTCGTAGAATGCAGCACCGTAGTCGACCGAGGGCTCCGGCAGGGCGGGGCTTGCGCCCAGCAGGGCGAGCCTGTCGGTTTCCGACATCACGCGCCGCAGGGACCATTGCTCGTGCTCCTGGAGTCGCCCGAGCACCTGCTGGAGGTTGTCGACGCAGAGCAGCAACCGTTTCCCTGCGCCGGCGAGCGCCAGGAGGTGATCGAGGGCGTAGGTGGCCCGGGCGTCCTCGGCGGCCGGCAGCGCGCGCAAAGTCGCGTCAATCCGGTCGGCGCCCTCGTGGTCGCCCGCCATCTGTAGCCCGTCGGCGGCGGCGTCGAGGCAGTTGGCGCAGAAGTCGGAGAGGGTGACGACGTTGTATTGTTCCTCGGGGAAGGCGAGGGCCGTCCAGCGCTCGGCGAGCGCAGGGTCGCGCGCGACCTCCGCGGCCACCCGCCGGAGCAGGGTGGTCTTTCCCATCCCTCTCTGGCCCACGAGCAGCCGGTGGACACGCCGACCTTGCCGCAGGTCGTCGAGGATCTGGTCGAGCAGCTGGCCGCGCGCCACGAAGCCGCGCACGAGCTCCTCCACGTCGAGTAACGCAGGGTTGTAGGCGAGCGTCATCGTTGCCTCCGGGCCAACCACACCTCGCGCAACAGGGGCGACCGGAAGCGCCAACGCCCCCCGACGGTGAGCAGGTAGCCGTCGTGCTCCAGGCCGCCGAGCAGCGAGTGACGCCGTCTCTCGCGCTCGTCGTCTGTCCAGAAGTGACGCGCAAGCTCCTGGATCTGGGCGACGCTCGCGCCCGAGGGATCTGCGGCGCAGGCGTCGAGCACCTGTTCGGCGGCCGCCGCCCCCACCGCGCCCAGCTCCGTTTCCAGCCGCTCCCACCAGAGGGAGAACGACATCGCGTTCTCCACCGAGCACAAGGCGTGGATCACGCGGCCCACGCGGTCGTCGCCCCTCGGTAGCCTTCTCAGCTCGGCCACCGCGAGCTGGATGAAGTAGGGCAACGGCCAGCCCAGTCGATCGAGGAGGGCATCGGCCTCGCCCTCGTCGAGGTGGATGCGGTGCGTGGTCGCGAGGCCTTCCAGAAGGGCCCGAGCCGCAGCGGGTTCGTAGGCGTCGAGCCGGGCGGGATGCAGATCGTTGATGAGGTGGGTCAGCCGCTCGCGCGCCGCGAGCGGTGCCAGCCCGATCGACCCAGCCACGAGCCAGCGGAGGTGCGGGTCGCGCCGGGGCGAGCCTTGCCGCAGCTTGCGAAACCAGGCGAGAAACACCTCGGCGCGGTCGCGGTCGAGCCGGAGCAGCCGCGCCAGGAGCAGTGGAAGTTCGTCGACCATGATCACGGTGGTGCTGCCCGGGGGCAAGCCGGCCAGCCCGTCGGCGAGGGTGTTCGCCAGTTCCCGCCAGTCACCGCGGGCGGCCTGTCGCAGCTCGAGCGAGAGAACAGACAGGGAAACCTTGCTTACCCGTGCGAGGACCTGTTCCACGCGGGCGTCGCCCACGCGGGAGGCGATGACGCTGCAACCGGGGGTGGTGGCGAGCGTCGCGAGGAGCCCAGCCACGAACTCCGCCTCGTGGGTGTCGCCCTCGGCGCTGTAGTACGCGGCGGGGCGCGGCCAGGAGTACGTGCTGTCGCTCGAGGTCACGCCCGATTCTGTCGATATCCTCCTCGCGGCCTATGAAATCGGCGCCGGTGACGGGTGGCCCGCAGGCATTCCGAGGCAACGACATACAGCAATCCTGTTGTGAAACAGAAATGTAGTACAACAACGACGTAGTGACAAGGGCGTCCCGCCGGCTTTGCTCGGGTGAGCCACGGCAACTTGCCGTGAGCCGCACGGTTACGACGCGACGCATGTGGCCCGCCCTGGTTCTCGCTATCGGTTGTGCGCCCCGCGCGGCTGCCCCCGCCGGACCCCTGTCCCAGTCGCCGGAAGACCTTGCCGCCGAGGCTTCCGCTGCCTTCGCCTCGGGCGACAACAACCAGGCTGCCGACCTGTGGCTCGACGCCTGCCGCATGGGGCATGCCACCTCCTGCCACGACGGCGCCTGGGTGATCGACAACAACGGCGGCTGGGCCGAGCGCCTGTCGGTGCCCTGGTTTCGCCGTGCCTGCGACGGGGGCGACGGCCGGGGCTGCTCGATGCTCGGGCTCAAGCACCAGTGGGGGCGCGGCTTGCCGCAGGCACCCGGGCTGGCGCTGGCTTACTTCCGGCTCGGCTGCGAGCGCGGCGACGCGCACCTCGGCTGCTTCCAGTACGCCACGATGCAGGTCAACGCGGCACCGGAGAACCCCGACGCCTGGGCGGAGGCGATGCCGCTCTTCGAGCGGTCCTGTAGCGTGGGCAACGGCCAGGCCTGCCTCGCCTTTGCCCTCGCCGCCGAGGGCACCGATCCCGAGGCCGCCGCCCGTGCCCGGGCGCGCGCTTGCGAGCTGGGGGTGGTTGAGGGCTGCGCCCTGGCCGCGCCCTAGGTCGTGATCACCCGGTCGAAGCTCAACCATCGCCGCATCAGCGTCTTGGTCATCTCGCCGTTGGCGGCCATGTTCACCGCCGTGGTGCCCATCTTCACGTAGTTGGCCGCGTGGGCCATCTGGATGAGCGGCCAGGGGTGCTTCTTGAGGAAGTCGCTCTTGGCGAGCGGCTTGAGCATCGCGCGAGGCACGAAGGGCTTCGACAACATCTGCGTGAGCGCGATCCAGAAGGTGTCTTCCACCGGGCGCGGGTACTCCAGGTTGATCCGGTGCTGGTAGAAGGTCTTGGTGGCGGTGCCCTCGATGTCGTACTCGCTGATGAGGCCCGACTCCAGCAGCTTGTGGTTGAGCTCCGAGCCAGGGAACACCGTCATCGAGAACAGGTAGAGGTCGAAGGGGTGAGGGAACTCCGAGATCATCTCGAAGAGCTTCTGCTTGTCTTCGCTGGTGCTCACCGGGTCGTCGAAGATGAGCTGGAAGTGGCCCTTGATGCCGAGCTCGTGGAAGAGGTTGGCGATGTCGCCGATGGTGCTGTTCTTCACGCGGCGGTCGTACAGGTGGCCCGTCACCCGCTCGCTCGACTGCACGCCCATGTAGACGCTGACCAGTCCCGCGTCGCGAAGCATGCGCATACGCTCGGCGTTGACCAGCTTCGGCTCGATGAACACCTCGAAGGGCAGGCCCACCTCGCGCGGGTAGCGCTCGCAGAAATCCTCCAGCCAGTCGAGCTGGAAGTTGAACACCTCGTCGTCGAAGCGGATGCGCTTGAAGTCCCAGTGTTTCCGCGCCTCGTTGATCTCGTCGACCATGCTGGCCGGGGAGCGCACCCGGAACCACTTCTGCCCTGGGTAGACGTCTTTCTTGTAGGTGCTGTTGTAGCAGTAGCTGCACTTGTAGATGCAGCCGCGGCTCCCCATCATCTGGAACACCGGGTCGCCGTGCATCGGGTCGCCCTTCTCGACCTTCTTGCCCCAGATGAAGTACTTGTGATCGTGCGTGGTGTAGTCGCGATAGGCGAGCGTGTCGAGGTTCTCGATCAGCGGCAAGAGCGCGTTCTTCCTCACGCCGTCGCTGGTCTGGAAGAGCATGTTGCCGGTGGCGAGCACGTCGCCGCCGTCGCGGATGCGGTCGCAGAGCTGCTGCAAGGCGATCTCGCCCTCGCCCTGGAGCACCATGTCGGCGGTCTGGATGCACTGGGCGCCCATCAGCGTGGGGTGCATGCCGCCCCAGAGCACGGGGACGCCGAGCACGTCGTGGAGGTGGTCGGTGAGGATGCGCGCCGCGTTGTAGTAGGCGCTGGCCCGGATGCTGATGCACACGAAGTCGAGCTGCTCGTCGCGCACCACGCCCACGAGGTTGTCGAGCTCCGCGTCGGTGGCGGGGTCGAGGTGGTTGGAGATCCAGTCCTTGAAGTAGATCTCCGCCACGTGGTGGCCCGCCTTGCGCAGCGTGCCGGCGAGGATGCGCACCGCGTTGTTCTCAACGTCGTACATCGACACGATACCGACGCGCACGGGGCGTCCCTTGGCGGTGTCCACGAGGCGAGCGAGACGATCATTCATGCCAGATCCCGTCCAGTAGCCGTGCAAGGGTAGCACCGGCGACGGCCCGGCGCTGTCGCGCGTGCTACCCTCGCGGCGCTTTTCCCCGGACCCCGCGCATGGATCGACCGACGCTCTTTGGACACCCCACGGGGCTGTTCAACCTCTTCTTTGCCGAGATGTGGGAGCGCTTCTCCTACTACGGCATGCGCGCCCTGCTCGTGTTCTACATGCTCAAGGGCTTCCTCGCCTACGGCGACAGGGAGGCGTACGCGGTGTACGGCGCCTACACGGCCCTGGTCTACATGACGCCCTTCTTCGGGGGCTTGCTCGCCGACCGGCTGCTGGGCGCGCGCCGCGCGGTCATCCTCGGCGGGCTCCTGATGGCGGCGGGTCACCTGACCATGACCATCGAGAGTGCTGGCGCCTTCTACGTCGCCCTGGCGCTGCTGATCGTGGGCAACGGCTTCTTCAAGCCGAACATCTCCACCATCGTCGGTTCGCTCTACCCCGAGGGCTCCACCAAGCGCGACGCCGGCTTCACCCTCTTCTACATGGGCATCAACCTCGGCGCGGCGATGGCGCCGCTGTTGTGCGGCTACGTGGGCGAGCGTTTCGGCTGGCACTACGGCTTTGGCCTCGCCACGATGGGCATGCTGGTTGGCCTCGCTGTCTTCGCCGTGCCGACGCGCATTGCGCAGCTCTTGATCATCGTGGGTGCCATGCTCACGGCGGGGTCGATGGTGTTCTTGCAAGACGATGCGATTCTGCTCGCCGTCAACGCCTTCGTGGCGCTGGCGCTGGTCGCGAGCGGGGTCATCGCCTTCCTGGCGCTCAACAAGGGCGGCATCCCCGACGACGCGGGCCAGGCGCCCGCGGGCGCGCCCACGCAGCTCTTCGGCCTGCCGGTAGCGGCGGTGATCGGCGGCGGCGTGTTCCTGTCGGTGCCGGTGCTCGCGTGGCTGGTGAGCAGCGCGCGGAGCGTGCGCCTGGTGCCGAAGGAGCTGATCGAGGGGCTCCAGGCGGGGAGCAACCCCTTCCTCCAGGTAGCCGCCAGCTTCCTGGGCGAGGTGGCCACGCCGCCGGGGCTGGTGCTCTTCGCCAGCGGCGCCGTCGCGCTGGTGTTCATCCTGCGCAACGCCCTGCGGGCGGAGCTGGTGGAGCGCCAGCGCCTGTTCGTGGTGGTGGTGATGATGTTCTTCTCGATGTTGTTCTGGGCATTCTTCGAGCAGGCCGGGAGTTCCATCAACAACTTCACGGATCGCAACGTCGACCGGGTGCGCGAGGACCGCGCGGTGGCCGCCAGCGAGGTGGGCTCCACCCTGGAGCTCGAGCTGAACCAGGAGCAGGTTGGCCGGCACTTCTCGGGTGAACTGCTGGTGAACGGGGTGGCCTCGGGCCTGGAGTGGGGGGCGGACGAGAAGCTCAGCGTCGTGCCGGGTGCCGCCTGGTCGCCGGGGGTACTCTCGCTCACCCACCTCGACCGCGCGCGCGAGGAGGCGCGTCGGCTAGCGCAGGAGGCCGGCAATGGCGGCGGCGCCAAGGTCGAGGCCAGCGTCGCGGCGCGCTGGCAGGTGGCGCCGGGCGACGTGGGCATGGGCGTCGGGGGCTCCGAGATTCCCGCGTCCACCTTCCAGGCGGCAAACCCCGTGTTCATCTTGCTCTTCGGCCTGTTGTTCACCGGGCTGTGGGGCTTCCTGGGCGCGCGTGGCTGGGAGCCCAACACGGCCGTGAAGTTTGCCCTCGGGCTCGGGCAGCTCGGCCTGGGCTTCGGGGTGCTGTGGCTGGGCGCCGAGCAGGCGGATGCGCGCGGAATGGTCAGCATGTCGTGGTTGATTCTGGGCTATCTGCTGCACACCACCGGAGAGCTGTGCCTGTCGCCGGTGGGGCTGGCCATGGTGACGCGGCTCTCGCCGGCGAGGCTGGTGAGCACGGTGATGGGGGCCTGGTTCCTCGCGACCGCCTTCTCCAGCCTCCTGGCCGGGATCATCGCCACCTTCACGGGTGTGGGTCACGGCGGCGGCGACGAGCGCACCGTCCCCGCGCCCATCGACACCCTGGGCGTGTACGCCGGCGTGTTCGGCCAGATCGGCGTGGCGTGCATCGTGTCGGCCGTGTTCCTGCTGGCCATCTCGCCCATCCTCGTGCGCTGGATGCATGAACAGCCGGGCGAGGCGAGAGCGAGCGGCGGCCACTAGTTGACGATCCTGCTCTGGCTGGCGGCCTGTGCGCCGGCCACGCTCCGCCCCGCGCACTCCCTCGGCAAGCTGGAGGGCGCGGGCAGCGTGGCCGCCTTCTGGCAGCCGGGCGAGGCGCTCTACACGCTGGAGTGCGACTACTTCGCCGACAGTTGCCCCGGCTTCGCCGCCCCGGTGCAGATGGAGTTCCGCGTGGGCCTCGGGCGCGGCTGGGAGATCGGGGTGCGCGGGCTCACGCCGCCCAAGGGGGTGGACGTCAAGTGGAGCGTGCTGGACGAGCGACGCCACGAGACGCCGCTCTCGGTGGCGCTCGACGCCGAGGTGAACGTCGACCTCGCCTTGCGACCCATCCTCCGGGGACAGGTGCTGCTCAGCAGCAACCGCCTGCTCGGTGACGACCTCGCCATCCGTCCCGCGCTGAACGTCGGCTACTGGAAGGAGCCCACCCTCGACGACGCCGACGCTCACGGGATCGGCGGCCTCGCGGGCGTCTTCGTTCCCGTGCGGTTTCTCGACGAGCAGTCCATCGCGCCCTACGTCGCGACCTCGTACTACTTGCCGTGGGGGCGACCCGGGGTGGTGATCCTGTGGGCGGGGGTCGACCTCGGGCCGTGGTTGGAATGGACGGGGCTCGATGAGAAGGAGCTTGGCGACTAGCTGCTCTCGCCTGCTCGCTAGGACTCCTTCTCCGCCTCGTCGAACATCTTCTCGGCGGCGGCCTGCACCTTGGCGAGCAGGTCGTCGTCGTCCACCGGCTCGAACTCCTCGCCACCGTCTTCGTCTTGCGCGTAGTGGAAGACGAACACGCTGGTGTTCTCCTCGTCGCCCTCTTCCTCGGCGTCGACCAGGAGCGCGAAGCTCTCCCCGTCGACCTCGACGGTGCCGATGAACAGGTAGGTGGTCTCGTTGCCGTCTTCGTCGACGAGCACCACCAGGTCTTCCTCGGCGAGCTCGCCTTCCTCGTGGTCGTGCGCGTGATCGTGCTCTTCGGGGGGCTTCTTGGCCACGGGGGCTCCTGGATCGGGCGCGGCCTAACCGTTCATCCCGCTGGGGCCTCGTACTTTCTGCCCACGCCGACGCCGATCGTCGGCAGGACGTGCCACTGGCTGTAGTCGACGTGGGCCCACGTGGCCGACGAGATCACGCTGGCCCCGAGGCCGAGCCGCACCCGCCCGGTTCGCCAGTGGGCGCCGAGCACCGCGCCGCGGGGCAACAACAGCGAGGTCTGGAGGCCGCCGTGGACGCCCAGGCCGTGTTTCCACGGCAGCTCGTAGGTGAGCGACTGCGAGGCAATCGAGGTGCCAAGGTACAAGTTGGGGAGGGGCAACTGCCACTGGACCGACACCTGCTCCACGAGGCGGACCGCAGTCTGAGTGAAGGCCACCGGCGCCTGGGGCAGGTCGTAGTTGATCCAGGTGCCGGGGTCCTCGGCGAGGATGTCGACCCGGTCGAAGCGGAAGGGCTGCGCGAGGGCGATCTTGGCGAGCAGGATCATGGCGCGTCGCCCGCCGGGTAGTCGGTGATCAGGGCCTCGACAGGCCACTTGCCGAAGGCCTCCAGGCCGGCGGCGGTGTTGAGCGTCCACAGCTGGATGGGCAGGCCCGAGGCCACCGCGTTTTCCACGCGGCGACGGTCGGCCACCTGCCAGGGGATGTTCAGCTCGTCGACCCCGGCGTCGTTCGCGAGCTGCACGAGGTCTTCCGTCCCCAGCGTGGTCTGCAGCTCGTGGCCGATGGCCACCAGCGTGGTGCTCTCGCCGTCGGGGAAGCTTGGCCAGCTCCACGAGGTGACGACGCTGCTGTCGAGCGCCTCCACGGCCTGGAGCGGCTCGGGGTACTCGGCCGACACGTAGTAGTCGTTGGGCAGCTCGCGGGCCCAGAACTCCTCCATCACCACCTTCGCGTAGGTATCGGGGGGTCGCGACAGGTCGCCCTCCCACTTGATGTCGATGTGGAGGTACACGTCGGGGTAGCCCTCGATGATGTCGAGCAGCTCGGCCCACGTGATGATCGGCTCCTCGACGAGCTCCTGGGTGGGGAAGTCCTCCACCTCGATGCCGCCGCAGAGGTAGTCGGACTTGGCCTCGGCGGCGGTGATGTCCTTGAAGTACACGCGATCCGTCTCTTCCTCGCCGAGGTGGGTGCCGTCGGCGAGGGTGCAGATCTCGGGGTTCACGAAGGGGTCGTGGTGGATCACCGCCACGTCGTCGCGGGTGAGCACGAGGTCGAATTCCAGCGTGCCGAAGCCGGCCTCCAGCGCCTTGGCGCAGCCCGTGGCGCTGTTCTCGGGGTAGTAGCCGGCGGCGCAGCGGTGGGCCTCGACTCTCGGTTCGCCCTCGGCGTCGGCGAGGCCGCAGGCCAAAAACCAGGGGAACCACATCGCGAGCCACTAGCCGTGATACAGTGCGCCAGCCACGGAGTTATCCATGAAGTCTCTCAAGTTCCTCGCGCTCGCTGCTTTCCTCGGCCTGTCCGGCTGCTACAAGGCGACGGTCACCTTCGAGGGCGGCAGCCCCGGCGCCGAGCAGCGCGTGAAGGTGCATTCCCTCATCGCCGGCCTCGTGAGCCTCAACGAGATCGACGGCAACAAGGTGTGCGGCGACAAGGGCGTGTGGTCGGTGTCGAGTCGGCACAACGTGATCGACATGCTCCTTGGCGGCCTCACCGGGGGCATCTACACCCCGGTGACGGTGCTCGTCACCTGCAAGGGCTAGCGGCCCTCGCAGGGTGAAAGTCGGATTTGTTCGCCGAAGGCACGGCCGAGGTGCTTCGCCGCGCATTCCGCGTAGCCCGGCGGCATCACGTCGCCGGGGTCGAGCTCCGGCACGCCCCCGACATCGAGCGTCACCGGCGCGCGCAGGGGCCCGCACGCTGCTTCCACCGCGCAGGAGAGCTGGTGCTCGACCTGCGGCGTGAGCACCTGCGCACCCGGGCGTAGTTCTGCCGGGACGTGTCGCGACTCGAAAACGAAGGGCGCGGCGACGCTCAGCACGCCCCCGAGCACGGGCAGCCCCAGGAGGGCCCAGGTCCAGCGCGGCGCCGCCACCTACCCGTTCTTCCTCTCGAACTCGCGCATGAAGCCCACCAGCGCGCTCACGCTCGCGGGCTCGAGCGCGTTGTAGAGCGAGGCGCGGATGCCGCCCACCGAGCGGTGGCCCTTCAGCCCGTCCATCGCCGCGGCCTTCGCTTCTTTCACGAAGCGCTCCTCCAGCTCCTCGCTGGGCAGGCGCCAGGTGACGTTCATCACCGATCGGCAGTCCTTCGCGGCGTGCGGTCGCCAGAAGCCCGTGCGGTCGAGCTCGGCGTAGAGCTCCCCGGCCTTGGCCTCGTTGCGCGCGATCATCGCGGGCAGGCCGCCGTTCTGTTCCATCCAGGCGAACACGCGCTCGATCACGTAGATCCCCACGCAGTTGGGCGTGTTGTAGAGCGAGCCGTCCTTGGCATGCACCTTGTAGTCGAGCATGGCCGGGAGGCCCTCGGGCACCCGCGACAGGGCCCACGGCGACAGCATCACCAGCGTCACGCCGCTCGGCCCGAGATTCTTCTGCGCGCCGGCGTAGACGAGGTCGTGCTTGGCAATCTCGACGGGCACGCCCGCGATGTCGGAGGACAAGTCGGCCACCAGCGGCTTGCCTTGCGACGAGGGCGTGCGCTTGAACTCGGTGCCGTAGATGGTGTTGTTCGAGGTGTAGTGGAGGAACACCGCCTCGTCGCGGACGGTGTAGTCGTCGTCGCCGGGGACACGCTTGAAGTTGTTGGGCGCGTCGTCCCAGATCGCCTTGGCGTTGCCGATGCGCTTGGCTTCCTTGATCGCCTTCTGGCTCCAGGTGCCGGTCACCAGGTAGTCGGCGGCCTCGCCCGGCCGCAGCAGGTTCAAGGCCGTCATGTAGAACTGGAGCGAGGCGCCGCCTTGCAAGAAGAGCACCGTGTGGTCGTCGGGGACCGACAACACGCGCTTGATACGCGCCACGGCGCCGTCGACCACCGCCTGGAAGGTCTTGCTGCGGTGGCTGATCTCCATCAGCCCGATGCCGGAGCCGTTGAGGTCGAGCAGGTTGTCGCGCAGTTCCTCCACCACCGACACGGGGAGCACGGCGGGGCCGGCCGAGAAGTTGTGCAAGCGAGCCATGGGCTACTCCTTGAGCGCGACCACGCTGGCCGCGAAGATGTTGGGGAGGGACTGGATCCGGGCGAGGGCGTCGGCGCCGATCGCGCCCTTGACGGCGATGCGCGCGCAGGCCGCCTCGCCGCCGCTGAAGATGATGTTCTGCATGTCTTCCACGTTGACGCCGCTCTCGCGGAGCACGCCGAGCACGCCGGCGAGCACGCCCACGCGATCCGCGTGACGGACGACGAGCTGGTGCGTGGCCGGGGTGCGGGTGGCGAGGTTCACGCAGTTGGGGATGGGGGCCCCGGCCTTGTAGGCGGCCACGATGCGCACCACCTCCTCGCCCACCGCCTCCTCGGCCTCGTCGGTGCTGGCGCCGATGTGGTGCGTGCCGTACACCGAGGGGTGATTCGCGACGGGGTGGGTGTAGTCGGCCTGCCCCGCGCTCGGCTCGTCGGGAAACACATCGAGGCCGACCTTGAGCTTCTTCTCGTCGATGGCGCGCAGGAGCGCGTCGTGATCGACCACCTCCGCCCGCGCCGTGTTGACGAAGATGGCGCCCGACTTCATCGCCGCAAACACGCTCTCCCCGATGCGCCCGCGCGTTTCCTTCGCGAGCGCGAGGTGTACGCTCACCGCGTGGGCCCCGGCCACGGCGGCCTCGGGCGTCTCTGCGCGCGCCACGCCCAGCGCGGCGGCGGCCTCGGAGGTGAGCGACCTCGACCAGGCGGTGACCACCATCCCCAGCGCCAGGGCCCGCGCGATGAACTCCCGGCCGATCTGTCCCGTCCCGAGGACGGCGATCTTGCGGCCATTGAGGCCGCGGGCGCTGCCGAGGTTCTTCTTGTCCCACTTGCCCTCGCGCAGGCGGTTCACGTTGTCGGGGATGCGACGGTCGCAGGCGAGCAAGAGCCCCACGGCCAGCTCGGCCACGGCGATCGCGTTTTTCCCCGGGCAGTTGGCGACGTACACGCCTCGCGCGCTGGCGGCGCCGAGGTCGATGGTGTTGACCCCCGCCCCGGCACGAATCACCAGGGACAGCGCCTTGCCCGCGCCGATGTCGGCGCCGGTCACCCTGGTGCTGCGGACGATCACCACCTCCGGGTCGAGATCGGCCACCTTCGCGGTGAGCGCCGCGTCTTTTGCCGAGGGATCGACGGTGACCACGCCGCCAAGATCTTGGAGTCGCCCGGCCACGAAGGGGGCGAGCTTGTCGACCACGAGGATGCGCACGGTGGCTCCGGGGGCTGGGCCCTGTATGCCGCCGCGGCGCGATGCCCAACCACTGCGACATCAGCCCTCTTTCGCTGCGGGCGCGGCAAGACGCCACATCGGTCGATATGCTAGGATGCTGGGGTGGCGCGAGTACTCCTCGTCGACGCCGGGGAACCTTCCCGGCGGGCCCTGCATCGCGTGCTCGACAGTGGCGGGCACGTCGTGGAAGCCACCGCCGACGCGAGAGGGGCGATCAACGCCTTCGAAAGCCGAGATCTAGACCTCGCCCTGGTGAGCGACGACGTGGACGGGGGCGCACCGGAACTCCTCGTCCGGCTGCGCGACCGGCGGCCGAAGATCATGCGGATGCTGCTGGTGAGCCCTGCCCGGCGCGACGTGGCCCCCGCGCTGGTCAGCGCCGGGCTCGCGCACCGCAGCCTCGCGCGGCCTTTCCAGGCCGAGGCGCTCGAGCGCGAGATCGGGACGCTCATGGAAACCGCCGAGCACATCCGCCAGGCCGTCTCGTCCCAGCCCGAGCGCGAGCGCGCCGACCGGCTGTTCCAGGAGTGCCTCGACGGCCGCTGCTTCGCCCTCGCGCGCCAGCCCATCGTCTCGGTGAGGGACTCAGAACTATGCGCCTATGAGCTGCTCTTGCGGAGCCGTCACCCGGTGCTGTCCGGCCCGCTCGAGGTGCTCGACGCGGTGGAACGTTGCGATCGGGTGGCCGACCTGGGCCGCGCTGTCAACCGGCTGGCCGCCGCGCAGGTGGCCGCGTTCCCGGCCTCGGTGGCCGTGTTCGTCAATACGCACCCCGCTCAGTTCGCCGACGGACAGGCGCTCGCCACATTCGAGCCGCTCCTGCCCTTCGCCGCCCGCGTGGTCCTCGAGATCACCGAGCGCGCGCCACTCTCCGACTTCCACGGCGCCGAGCAGGCGCTGCGCGATCTCACCGCGCTCGGCTTCCGCATGGCCGTGGACGACATCGGCAGCGGCTACAACTCCCTGGCGGTGCTCGCCGAGCTGCAGCCCGCCTACATCAAGGCCGACATGAGCATCGTGCGGCGCGTACACGACGACCCGCGGAAACAGCGCCTGATCCACCTGTTGGGCAGCTTCGCCAGCGCCACGGGCGCCGAGCTCATCGCCGAGGGGGTGGAAACGCCGGAAGAACTCGACGCTGTCGCGCGGCACGGAGCCCACCTCGTGCAGGGCTACCACATCGGGAAACCCGTCGTGGAATGGGACGAGTAGCTACTCCCAGGCTTTCCAGCGGTCGTCGGGCGCGTAGTCGGTGAAGAAGGGGTGGTCGTCCACGTGGGCGCGCTCGCGACAGTGGGCGAGCCAGGTGCCGTACTCGGCGGGGTTGCGGCCGAGCCAGGGCTCCACGTTGTCGACGAGGAAACGTCGCATCAGCGACTCGCTGTCCTTGCCGTCGAAGGGCTCGCCGAAGGTGCAGGCGCCGGGCTCGCCGTCGGGAGTCGATACGAACACGGGGACCAGCGCTGCGCCCGTGGAGGCGACGAGCCGGTAGGGCCCCGGGGACAACAGCGCGGTGCGGCCGAGGTAGGGCGCCTTCACCCACTTGCCGCCGATGCGGCCGTCGAAGGCAATGCCCACCAGCTCGTTGCGGGCGAGGCAGCGGTAGAGGTGGCGCACCGGCGTGTCGAGCGAGATGAAGCTGATGGGGAGCCGATCCTCGTTGTCTTCCCTCGCCGCCCGCGCCTCGCGACGCCACTTGTTGTTTGCAAACACCTCTGCGTGCACGGCGGCCACCTCGGGCGGCGCCATGCCCCGAGCCGCATACTGCGTGTACTTGTGGCCGATGAGCCCCATGATCGCGTGCATGAACATGAAGTTGCCCGCGTGGGGGAACAACAGCACTGCGCCTTTCTGTCGCGACAGCGCCGATTCGAGGTTGGCGAGCCCGTCGAGCCGCATCCAGCGCTGCCAGTTGTCCGCCGTGAGCTTGCCGAGCAGCAGCTCCTCCAGGTGTACCCGGAAGGTCACGCGGTAGGCGTCCTGGAGCAGCGACTCCGGGGCCTCGCCTCGCCAGCGGCGGTACTCGTCGGCCATGAGCGAGCGCTGCCCGCGGGCGAGCGCGTACTGTCCGCGCCACAGGGGGTAGAGGCGGGCCAGTTGCTCCGGCCGCTCGGGGTCGAGGGCCCCGCGGAACTTCACCCAGAACAACCAGCGGGCCACGTCCTTGGGCGAGCCGCGCAGGTCGGCGAGGCCGGTGGGCTGGTCGACGGCGACGTTGAGCATCGGGCGTGCTTCTACTGCGCTGACGCCTCGGTGGCCGCGCGCTGCACCTTGGTGTCGACGTCCTGGCGGAGCGCCCCCACCTCGGGGAGGCCGGCGGTGTCGGCGGGATCGAGGCGTTGCAGGGCCTTCACCGCCTGGAGGCGCACTCGCGCGTCGGGGTCGGCGAGCAGCTTGACGATAGGGTCCCAGCTGGCCTCGATCCGCATCCAGCCGGCAGCCCGCACCGCCTCGGCGCGCACCTCGGGGTCGGTGTCGGCCATGGCGAGGAGCACCAGCCCGTCGAGCGCCCCCTTGGCATCGACCCAGGGGCAAGTTTCTGCCGCGGCGGCACGCACGGGCGCGGCCTTGTCGCCGAAGCCGAGCTTCAGCAAGCTGATGGCGTCGGTGGTCGTCGCGCGGCGCGCGGCCTGGACCATGACCTCGCGGGTGGTGGTGTCGTCTTCATCGCCGAACATCGTCCCGAGCACCGGCGCCCACTCGCCGCCGGTCCGGGTGAGCGCGTCGACCAGCGCGACGCGAACGTCGGCGTCCTCGCGCCCCCAGGTCAGGCGCGCGAGCAGCGGCCCCGCGGCCGCGGGAACCTCGAGCCGTGGGTCCATGAAGCGGAGCAGCGCCTGTCGCGTGTGCTGGGGCTCGACCGTCCACGCCACGCTCGCGACGCCCTGATCGTATTGCCAGGCGCGCACGTCCATCGCGGTAATCCGCTTCTCCCAGTCCTCGCCGGTTTCCCAGGACTTGAGCTGGCTCTCGCTCGCATCGCGCACGAGCGCGTCGCGCAGGGCGACGTACTCGGGGTCGGGGCTGCCCGCGAGGGCCATGACAACGGCGACGAGCATGGCCATGAGAGCGCCTGGTGTAGCCGTTGCATTGCGCGGCGCTTGTAAGGGTTGGTCACGGCATGGCAGGTGCCGAGTCACAGGCGTCGTAATACTGGATCTCGGGGTACAGCCCGAAGCCGTTGTAGTCCGCGCAGACGTGCGCGTGGTAGCGCCCGCTGAAGTGGACCGTCCCGTCGAGGTCGACGATGTCGCCCACGTGACCGTCCTGCGCGTCGAGCGTGTCGATGTCGACCGCGCTCCCATCGAGTTCGTCGCAACCGAGGAGTACGGTGCCGTCGCACATCACGCCGAAGACAGTGGCATCGACCCCGAGGGAGTCGAGCGCGGCCAGGGCGCCCCGGTTCGCACCGTGGTGGTGGTACTCGCCGTTCGGCGTGGGGTGCGCGTCCCACTCGTCGAAGGTGAGTTCTTCCTCGAAGATGTCGTCGCCCGGCGCGGCGGTGGCGTTGAAGTTGGCCACGCTGTCGGGCGCCACGCCGACCGAGCCGGCCACGTACTCCTCGTCGCTGGTGCCCATCTGGTGGTCGACCAGGGCCTCGCCGATGTCGAGGCCCCTGGCCACCGGATCGGCGGGGACGACCACGCGCACGGTGAGCGCCTCGATCGTGTTGGGGTTCGGCGAGGTCTCGCCGCCTTGATCGTCCCATTCCGCGTACATCTCGTGGTCGGCGCCGTAGTAGTAGGTGGCATACGGCGGCAGCGAGTCCGTCGCGAGCACCACGTTGTCGCCTTCCATCGAGATGTCGGTGCAGGCGAAGTAGGTGGCGAAGAAGGCGGGCACGTCGTCGGCCACGGTGGCGGTGCAATCCGCGAGCGTCGCCGCGTCTTCGGTGCTCGGGGCGGCGGTGCAGGCGAGCAGGAACAGGCTCATGGGGAGTCTCCGCCTCGGTTGACCGGCGGACGCGGCGAGGTGGGGGACAGTTCAGGTGGGATCGCGCTGCCGAAGCGCCTGCAGGAGCAGGGGCACCGCGACGAGGTCGCGCGCCCGCCCGGCCGCGGCCTTCACGGCGATCAGCCGCTCGAGAGCGATGACGCGGAACGTCCTGCCATCCACCTCGAAGATCTCGGACTCGGGAGCGAGCAGTGCGTAGTCCTCGCCGCCGTGGAGGCGGAGCAGCACGTCGAGCGGACCGAGACGAGTTCGCAGCAGGAGTTGCCCACTGCCATCGAGGTGTTCCCGGCGCAGCGGCAGGATCCGGGAGCCCGGCTCGCGGAAGATCGCGTCGAGTTCTGCGAGCGCCGCCGCCAGCGCGTCGAGGTTCTCCGGCCGGGCATCGGGGACGATGTCGAGGTCGCGCGTCGCGATGGGTGCGCCGTGGAGCAAAGCCGCCGCGCCACCCACCACCACGAAGTCGATGCCGCGCTCGCCGAGCCAGTCAAGCAGCGCGCCGATGTCGGCCTGGTCAGGTCGCGACACGGCGAGCCCTCGCCAGCCAGGTGCCCGTGGCTGTCGCTCGGTCCAGGCGCTCGCGAGGCGTGAGCGACAGCGCCCAGGCAACCAGCGACCCATCCACCTCGTCGGCAGCGCGCGCGAGCGCCGGGTCGAAGGTGTCGATCCACGCGCGCAGGCTGGCATGGTCGAGCTGGGCGGGGAGCGGGGGGACGGGGCGCATCGCGGGGAGTGTAGCGCCCTGATGCGGTTGACCGGCCGGGACTCTCGGCGATACCGTGTCGTCGTGTTCAAGCGAGCTTCCAAGTCTGGCTTCGACCCGGCACGGGCGGACGGCCTTGGCCGGCGACCTCAGCGCATCGACGAGGAATGCACAGGAAGGAGGCCGCGCGTACCGGCACTGTACGTGGGGGCGATTATCGTAGGCATCATGGCGGGGTGGCGCGGAGGAGTCCCCATCATCAACGTCTGCAACCGGCCCGCCGTGTGTACTCAACCCGAGGGCCATCTTCCGCAGCCCGGCCTCGTGCACTGGTACAAGGTCGTGCGCATCGACGACGGTCTGATCGAACTTCGCCTGGTTCGCGCCCTTCCTCCTCGTCCCGCCGGGGTTCGGCGAGGGCGGCGGGCGGGCGTGAAGAAGGCTCGACGTGCCCCGCGCAGGTAGCGGAACCAGCCCCCACCGCGCTTGACGTTGCCCGCCCGAGCCGACGCGCTGGCGCCGCGGTCACCCCGTCGCGGTGGGCGCCTGCTGGGCGTCATGGCTACTGCCCAAGCCGCCGGAGCATCGCCCCCACGCGGCGAAGCTTCGCCTGCTGCTCTTCGGCGCCCGGGACGCCGCAGAAGTCCAGCGCCGCGCAGGCCTCGCCGGCGGAACCGCGCGCGATCCTGAAGTGCTGCTTGCTCGCCGCGCCCTCGCGGGAGGCGGCCTCCGCGATGTTGAGGGCGGCGGAGGTGGCCGCCCGCACCGCCTGGTCGTGGAGATCGCCACTGCGCGGAGGGAACTTGGCCTCGCGCACCCAGAGCGCCACCTCGCGCGCGAGCCGGTAGCAGTCGAGACGTTCGTGGGGAAAGGAATCTTGCATTCGAGCCTCCGGAGGGCCGCCCGGGAGCGGTCGCCGAGGGCGACGCGGAGGGGGCGTCGGCGCAGCCGCGCGGCCGACAAGGCCGCGAGCCTCCGGAGCCCGCCGGCGGAGCCGCGCGACAGAGCGCGGCGTGAGCCGGCACGCC
>VGRQ01000028.1 GCA_016875315.1 Deltaproteobacteria bacterium
GACCGAGGCCGAGCCCATCGCCGCGCTCGACGTGCGGTCGTCGCTCGACGCCATGGAGGAGGGCGAGCGGGAGGGGCTCGGGGCGCTGGTGGGCACGCCCGTTCCCGAGATCGCGGTGCGCGTGGTCCGCCCCGGCACGCTCGACGAGGTGGACGTGGGCGAGATCGTCGTGAGCGGAGCTCACGTGAACCGGCGCTACTGGGACGACCCCGAGGCCGATGCCGCCAACAAGATCGACGAGGGCAGCACGACCTGGCACCGCACCGGCGACACCGGCCGGCTCGACGCGCAGGGGCGCGTGTGGCTGGTGGGCCGAGTGGCCGACATGGTGGGGGAACTCCACCCCTTTCCCCTGGAGATCCTGGCCGAGCGGGTGCCAGGCGTGCGGCGGGCGGCGCTCGTCGACGCGGGCGGGCCCGTCCTCGCCTACGAGGGCGACGAGGCGGCCGCCGAGCTGCGCCGCGCCACCGGCATCGATCGGATCGCCCGCGTGGACCGCGTGCCGGTGGACCGGCGGCACAACGCCAAGATCGACAGGGCCAGGCTCCGGGCTATGATCGGGGCCGCGCGATGACTTTCCTCCTGCTGCTCGCCTGCACGACCGACAACGAGGTGGCCGCCACCTGGGTAGGCGGCGACTTTGATTTCTACACGCTCGTCGCCATGGACGAGTGCCTGGGCGGGGCCCTGGAGGCGCTCTTCATGCCCGAGGGCGTCGATACCCCCCACAAGTTCGAGTACCCCATCTACATCCCGAGCTACGAGGAGCTGCCCACCGAGTACAGCATCGACCTGCGCGAGCCCTTCCTCGGTATGCCGGTGAAGGTGGAAGACGGCGGCGAGGGCTGGTTCCACGTGCGCGGCTCGGTGATGGAGGAGGTGTTCCTCGACGAGGTGAAGTACGGCGACTGCGCGGTGACCATGACCGCCGACGTCGACCTCCTGCCTCGCGACGAGAACACCGTCGACGGCCAAGCGCGCATCGCGATTTCCGACCCTCGCGGCAGCGAGGGACTCTGCCCCGTGTTCGACGGCGATCCCTGCCAGGTGACCCTGGACATCGAGGCGCGGCGGCGCTAGCGCGACGATGGACGCTTCCACGCGAGTTCGGGCCCGGATGGTGGGCGCGACAGCAAGGCGGCCGTGGCCGGGCGATCGGCTTCTGGGAGTTCGACGGCCTCGCCGGCGAGCTGGCCTGGGCCACCTTCGACCCGGCGACCGAGGCCACGCGGTCCCGGATCGAGGCCCTCCGCGCGATGGGGGCGTGGCGAGTTAGCCGCCGGCCCTCGCGAGGTTCCCTTGGCCCTTCAAGCTGGCATCGTCGGTCTCCCCAACGTCGGGAAAAGCACCCTGTTCAACGCGCTCACCGCCGCCGGCGCGGCCGCCGCGAACTTCCCCTTCTGCACGATCGAGCCCAACGTGGGCGTGGTGCCCGTGCCCGATGCACGGCTCGACCAGATCAACGCCGTGATCGCGAGCAAGCAGATCCTCCCCGCCGCCGTGGAGATCGTCGACATCGCCGGGCTGGTGCGCGGCGCCGCCACCGGCGCGGGCCTCGGCAACAAGTTCCTCGGCCACATCCGCTCGGTCGACGCGGTGCTCCACGTGGTGCGCTGCTTCGACGACCCCGACGTGGTGCACGTCGATGGCACCCCCGACCCCGACCGCGACATCGAGACCATCGACACCGAGCTGATCCTCGCCGACCTCGAGAGCGTCGACAAGCGGGTGGACCGCTTCCGCAAGGCCTCCAAGGGCGGCGACAAGGATCAGCTTGCCCAGCTCGCCGTGGCCGAGAAGCTCAAGGCGCTGCTCGACGGCGGCAAGCCCGCGCGCGCTGGCCTGTGGACGGAAGAGGAACTGCCCATCGTCAAGGAGAACCAGCTCATCACCGCCAAGCCGGTCCTCTACGTCTGCAACGTCGACGAGGCCGGCCTCGGGGGCGACAATGGCTACGTCCGGTCGGTTCGGGCCCGCGCCGCGCGCGAGGGTGCCTCGGTGGTGGTGCTCTGCGCCAAGATCGAGGCGGAGATCCAGGAGCTGCCCCCCGAGGATCGCGCCGGATTCCTGGCCGACCTCGGCATCAAGGAGCCCGGCCTCGCCGCGCTGGCCCGCGAGGCCTATCGCCTGCTCGGGCTACAGACGTACTTCACCGCCGGTCCCAAGGAGATCCGCGCCTGGACCGTCCGGGTGGGCGCCCGCGCCCCCGAGGCCGCCGGCGTCATCCACACCGACTTCGAGCGCGGCTTCATCCGCGCCGAGGTGTACTCGGTCGACGACCTCGTCGCGCTCGGCTCGGAAGCCGCGCTGAAAGCGCAGGGGAAGATGCGCGTGGAAGGGAAGGAGTACGTGGTGCGGGATGGGGATGTGATGCATTTCAGGTTCAACGTCTAGCCCCGCCCCGCGCCCACCCAACCCGATCCGGCTCGGCGGCGGCGGCTCAGAAAAACTCGTAAAACATGCTCGCTTTCTCCACGATGCTCCGCTTCCAGTGGAACATGTTCATGCAGGTGCGCTCACACTTGGCGCAGTTGTCGCGGTGCTGGCGCGCGGCCTCGCTGGTCCAGATCTCGCGCAGGCTGGCCTGGTGCAGGTTGCCGTAGGTGGGCTGCTCGGAGCACGAGCGGATGGCACCGTTGGGCAGGATGATCATGTGCTCCCAGGCCGTCTTGCACTCGCGGTCGATCTTGCAGATGAAGTCTGGGTTGTGGAAGTACTTCTGGATCGACTCGAGGTGCACCACGCTGTTGAGGATGGGCCAGCCCGCGCGCTTCTTCCCCACGAGCGCCGCGATGCTCCGGTCGAGCGCGCCGAGGTTGCGGACCCAGTGCTCGCCGACGTTCTGGGGGATGGTCGCCGGGTCGAGCGAGAGGCCCGCGAAGCGGGCGTTCGGCGTCCGGTCGGCGTAGTCCGGCGCCAGCCTCCAGTCGGCCGGGCTGGCGTGCGACTCGGCCAGGTCGCGATACTCCACGGGCTGGAACCCCACGACCGTCCCGTGGGCGCGCGCGAGGTCGGCGATGTCCGGGAGCTCGTCGACGTTCCACTCCATCACGGTGGTGCGGAGGCAGAGCCGCGTGCCGCCCGACCGGTAATGGTTGAGATAGTCCAGCCCCCGCATGATCTTGGCGTAGGATCCCTTGAAGTCCCGGTTGCGGTCGTGCTTGGACGGGTCGATGGAATCGAGCGAGATGCTCACGTTGAACGGCTCCAGCGCGGCGAGTCGCCTCGCGTTCTTCTCGGTGAGCAAGGAGCCGTTGGTGGTCACCCCGGCGAGGATGCCCTCCGCGCGACAGAACTCCAGGATCTCGAAGAACTCCGGGTGCAGCATGGGCTCGCCGCCCAGGAAGTTGATCCGGAACAGGCCAAGCCAGGCGTGAAGCTCGCGGAGGATCGGCTTCCACTGTTCCAGCGACATCTCGTGGTGCACCTCCGCCGTGGGGTGGGGGCAGAAGTTGCAGCCGAAGTTGCAGCGCGAGGTGAGCGCAGTACAAACCTGAGTAGGCCGGCACCACTCGGGGCGGTCGAGGGCCTCGGCCACGCGCTGTTCGGCCCACTTCCGAAGATAGGCCGCCCCGAACTTGGCCTTGGTCCGGCGGCGGTGGGGCTGGGAAGGGGTTTGCATCGGCGCCACTCCGGCCCGGAGTGTGCCACCCGCGCGGCAGGGTGCCGCGGGGGCTTCAACGACTCGCCCTCACCGCCGCCCTGAACTCGCCGGCCGACATCGCGCCCGGCGACCATCGCTCTGCCATGGCCCGCTCGGCGAGCGCCACCAGCGCCGCGTTGATCGGGGTCGCCACGCCCACGCGGCGGCCGAGGTCGACGAAGTAGCCGTTGAGCACGGCGGTCTCGAGCCGGTCGCCCCTGGCCAAGGCGTGCCGCGTCGAGCCGCCCAGCCGGGGAAGGCCGTCGACCGCCGCGAGGGTCATGGGGCCGATGCGCGCGTCGAACTCGTCGTCCGGTACCACCGCCACGCCCTCGGCCGCGAAGCAGGCCCGCGCCTCGGCCACGGCCTCCTCCACCAGCTCGGGCGGCGGCTCGTCACACGCGGCCACGAAGAACCCCCCGATGTTGGCGATCGACTTCGCCCGGATCCAGGGCGCGATGTCGTCGAGCACCTCGGCGCGGAATCCCGCCCGCGAGAGCGCGCCGGCGAGCCATGGCTCCGGGCCCAGCACGCCGGACGGCCACTGCCCGAGGAAGATCGCGCCCGGAGCGGGCGAGCCGGCCAGCGCCACGACCCCCGGGGCGCGCCGCTCGGCCGGCACGTACAGCATCGCGGCGACCACCGGGCGACCGGACAGGGCATCGAGAGGCGCGATCCCGTTCTGGCAGCTCACCACGGCCACCGACGGGTCGAGGCTCGCTACCGCCGCCAGCGTGTCGTGCCCCATGGTGGCGAGCAGGACGAGGTCGCCCGCGCGCACGTCGCCCACCTGGCCCACGGGCACATGAAGGCGGAGCGGGCCGCCCGGAAGTCGCAGGTCGAGCCCGTGCTCAGCCAGCGCCCGCCCATGATCCCCGCGCGCGACGAGCAGCACGTCGAGCCCCGCGTGCCAGAGCAACCCCCCCACGCCGGCGCCAATGGCCCCGGCACCGATCACCACCACCCGCCGCGGCGCTTCGCAGCTCATGGCCGGAGAAAGCCCGCCACCCGCGCCCAGAAGGCGGCGTCGACGATGTCGTTGTGGGCCCGGTCGACGAGCTCGAAGGTGGCGCCGGGGATGGCGGCGGCGAGGGCCTCGCCGTAGTCCGGCGGGATCTGCGTGTCGCGGCGACCGTGGATCAACAACGCCGGGACGGCCACGCGCGGCGCCCGCGAGCGGGAGTCGAAGCGGTCGAGCACCAGCAACCGGACGGGGAAGTAGGGGTACTGTCGCGCCGCCATGTCGGGAATCGACGTGTAGGCCGACGCGAGCACCACTGCCGCGCAGCGTCCCTCGGCCGCCATGGCCACCGCCACCCCGCTGCCGAGCGAGTGCCCCACGCAGGCCGGCGCGGGCTCGCCGATCTCGGCCAGGGCCGCCCGCGCCGCCGCGAAGATCCCGGACTCGCTCGGGCCCGCGCCCGTGGCCTCGCCGTAGCCCGGGTATTCCACCGCCGCGAAGGCAAGGCCAGCGGCGTTGGCCGCGGCGCTGGTGGGCACGGAGCGCGCGAGTTGTCCCCCGTTGCCGTGGAAGAAGAGCACGTCGGGGTGCCCGGCGGTCAACATGAGCGGCACCGTGGCGTCGCCCAGGTCGAGCGTCCGGAGCTCCGCCCCCGTGGGCGCCCGCACCGCCAGCGGATCGGGCGCCGGGTAGAGGAGCGTGCGCTGGGCCCCGAAGAGCACCGCGCACGCCACGGCGTAGATCCCGGCGACCAGCATCAGGAAGCGGCGGGCGAGGGGCATCCAGCCGCGGCCGTATCGCGCTACGTGCCGCGAGTGAACGAGCTCTACCCGCGAGAACCCGCCACCGTGGCCGGGGCGCTGAGGGCGCGGGTGGCCGTACTCGGGCGGCTCACGGCGCTGCTGTGGGCCATCGAGCTCGTCGACACCCTCGTGCTCGGCGGCGGCCTGGACAGCCTCGGCATCCGCCCGCGCACCCTCACTGGCCTCGCGGGCGTGCTGGCCGCGCCCTTCCTGCACGCGGGCCTCGGCCACCTGCTCGCCAACACGCTGGCGCTCTGGCCCCTGGGCTTTCTCGCCATGGGACGGTACATCGCCGACTTCTACCGCGTGTTCATCGCGTCGATGCTGGTGGGCGGGCTCGGCACCTGGCTCGTGGGCCGCGGCGGCAGCGTACACGTGGGCGCCAGCGGGGTGATCTTCGGTTTCCTCGGCTATCTCCTCGCCCGTGGCTACTACGAGCGCCGGCCGGTGGCGATACTCGTCTCGCTCTTCACCCTGGGCGCCTACGGCGGACTCGCGTGGCAGGCGCTGCCGTTTTTCGTGGCCGACCAGGTGTCGTGGGAGGGGCACCTGTTCGGACTGCTGGGCGGGGTGCTCGCGGCAAGGGGGCAGCGAAGGAGGTCGTAGTCAACGACGAGCGGGAGCGCCCGTGGGGGCAACAGCGGCCCCGGGGCGAACGGGCGCCAGCCGCAGTTAGCAGTCACCATGGCCGTCGACGTGCTCTCCGAGGCCTTGATCCAGCGGCCGCGGGCGGAAGTGGCGGCCTTCGCCGCCGACCCTTCGCGCGCGCCCGAGTGGTACGTCAACATCAAGTCGGTGGAGTGGCAAACACCCCCGCCGCTGGCCGTCGGGTCGAGAATCGCCTTCGTGGCCCACTTTCTCGGTCGACGCCTCGCCTACACCTACGAGATCCGCGAGCTGGTGCCCGGCGAGCGCCTCGTGATGTCGACGGCGGAGGGACCGTTCCCGATGGAGACCACCTACACCTGGGCCGACGAGGGGGGCAGCACCCGCATGACGCTGCGAAACCGGGGCGAGCCCTCCGGCTTCTCGGCGGTGGTCGCGCCCTTGATGGCGATGATGATGCGGCGCGCCAACGCCGCCGATCTCGCGAGACTGAAGGCGTTGCTGGAGGCTCGTTGACCCGAGGCGCCGCCGGGCGGGGGCCGGATGGACCGCTCACCGACCCGTGCTACACTGATCTCGTGGAGCACGAGGATGACGAACCTCACCATCACTGTTGACGAGAACACGCTGAAGCGTGCGCGAATGCGCGCGATCGAGGAGGGCACCTCCGTCAACATGGTGCTGCGCGCCTTCCTGGAGTCCTGGGCCCGCCCCCCCGCCGGGGCGCCTGGCGAGGAGTTCGTCGCGCTTGCGGCGCAGTCCTCGGGGGGGAGCGGGGCCGGGGGCCGCTCCTGGAAGCGGGAAGACCTGCATGACCGGTAAGGTGTTTCTCGACACCAACGTGCTCGTGTACGCCATGGACGACGACGAACCCGCGAAGCAGGCCCGCGCACGGGCGCTGATTTCGGCCGCGAGCGCCGAGTCGCACGTGGTGAGTCCGCAGGTGCTCCAGGAGTTCTACAACGCCGTCACCCGGAAGCTCGCCCGCCCCGTCCCAGTCGATGCCGCCGCCCAGGCCGTTCGGGTGCTCGCTCGACTGACCGTTGTCCCGGCCGACGCCGCGCTCGTCCTCGCCGCTATCGATCTGCACCGCCGTCACCAGGTCTCCTTGTGGGACGCGCTCGTCATGCAGGCGGCGCTCACTGCTGGCTGCGAGAGGCTGCTCACCGAGGATCTGCAAGACGGGTTCCGGCTGGCCGGGCTCACCGTCGAGAACCCGTTCCGCGGGCTCTCCTGAGTTCCCCAGGCCGCGGCCGAGGTGCCGATGAGGTGGCGTTGCACGCAGGCATCCGCGCGCCGGAACGCGAAGCCCCTTCCAGACCGCTGTCGAGAAGGGGCTCCAGGTGGTAGTCCCAAGGGGAATCGAACCCCTGTTGGCGAGATGAAAACCCGCTGTCCTGACCACTAGACGATGGGACCAGTGATGGTGGGCTGGATGGTGGGCCGTGCCGGACTTGAACCGGCGACCCACGGATTAAAAGTCCGGTGCTCTACCAGCTGAGCTAACGGCCCGTGCCGACGCAGCTAATCGCGGGCGCGGAGACGGTCAACCCGCCGCCGCGCCCGCCCGGGCCCGCGTCGTCAGCCCTTGACGCACACCACCTGCTTGAGGGTGTACACGATGTCGACAAGGTCGGCCTGCGCGGCCATCACCGCGTCGATCGACTTGTAGGCACCCGGGGTCTCGTCGAGCACGCCCTCGTCCTTGCGGCACTCCACCCCCGCCGTGGCCTCCCGGTGCTGCGCCAGCGTGAAGCTGCGCGTGGCCTCGCCTCGCGACATGGCCCGCCCCGCCCCGTGCGAACAAGAGTGGAAGGACATCGGGTTTCCCTTCCCGCGCACGATGAAGGACTTCGCCCCCATCGAGCCCGGGATGATACCCAGCTCGCCCTCGCCCGCGCGCACCGCCCCCTTCCGGGTCACGAGCACGTCGAGGTCGAAGTGCGCCTCGCGCGACACGTAGTTGTGGTGGCAGTTCACCGCCGACTCGTCGACGGCAAAACGCGGCAAGCCCGCCTTCCGCACGGCCTGGAGCGTGCGCGCCAGCATCACCTCGCGGTTGGCTCGCGCGTAGCGCTGCGCCCAGTCGAGCGCCCGCCAGTAACGACGAAACGCCGCCGAGCCCTCCTCCAGCCAGGCCAGGTCCTGGTCGGGCAGGTCGATGCCCCGCTCGCGGATGCGCGCCCGCGCCACGTCGGTGAAGTAGCTGCCGATGTTGTTGCCCGCGCCCCGGCTTCCCGAGTGCAGCATCACCCACACCGCGCCCGCCTCGTCGAGGCACAGCTCGATGAAGTGATTGCCGCCGCCGAGGCTGCCCACCTGGACCTCCGGCCGCGCGTGCGACACGCGGGGGTCGTCCTTGACGATCTGGCGGTACTCGGCCGCGAGCTCGCCCCAGGTCTCGCTGACGATCTCCGGGAGGCGCCCCTTGTTTGCCGGGTGTCGCTCGTGGTCGCCCCGCCCCACGGGCACGGCCTCCTCGATCTCGGCGCGCACGCGGGCGAGCGAGTCGGGGAGCTGCGCCGCCGTGAGCGAGGTGCGTACCGCCGCCATGCCGCAGCCAATGTCGACGCCCACGGCCGCGGGCACGATGGCGCCGGAGGTGGCGATGACGGTACCGACGGTGGCGCCCCGGCCGTAGTGCACGTCGGGCATGACCGCCACGTGGCTGTGAACGAAGGGCAACCGCGCCGTCCGCTCCACCTGCTTGCGCGCGCCCTCCTCGAAGGGCACGCCATCCACCCAGGCGCGGACAGGCACGCCGCCCTCCACCGCGATGAGCTGGTGAGAAGACACGACGAACCTCGAATGTGCGGGGAGGCTAGGCACCCGCTGGAAGTTGTCAAGGGATGTCTCGAGCGCGACCCGGTCGCGTAGGATGGCGAGGTGCGCGTGCTCCTCGCCGTCCCGCCCCACGCCCGGCTGCGCCACCCGCCCGAGACCGTCGCTGTCCACCCGCTCGCGCTCGGCTACCTCGCCGCCGCCGCCACTGGTGACCACGACGTGCTCCAGCTCGTTCCCGACCTGCGCGCTGGGACCGACCCGTGGAGCGAGATCGACGGCGTGCTCGCCGATTTCAAGCCCCATCTCGTCGGCATCAGCGCGCTGACCGCCACCTTCGACGCCGCGCTCGATCTCGCGCGCCGAGCCAAGGCCATCGCCGGGTCGACCGTCGTGATGGGAGGGCCGCATGTCTCGGCGCGACCGGTGGCGCCGGATGGCGTCGATGCCGTGGTGCTGGGAGAGGGCGAGCGGGCGCTGCTCGACGTCATCGCCGGGGCACGCGGGGTGGTGCGGCGAGAGCCCGTCGCCAACCTCGACGAGATCGCCTTCCCGCGTCGCGACAACGTGCTCTGGACCGAGGACGTTCACCCCGCCTTCTACCAGTCGATCGTCACCCTGCGTGGCTGCCCCTACGCCTGCGTGTACTGCGCCGTTCCCAGCCTCGACGAGCGCAAGACCCGCTACCGGTCCCCGGCCAACGTGCTGGACGAGATCGCCCAGCTCGTCGAGCGCCACCGCATCCCCTACCTGTTCTTCCACGACTCGGTCTTCACGCTGCACCGGCGTCGCACCGTCGAGATCCTGGAGGGGATGATCGCGCGCGGCGTGGCCGTGCCCTTCTGCTGCCAGACCCGGGTCGACCGCGTCGATCCCGAGTTGCTCGCCCTGATGAAGCGCGCCGGCTGCCACCACGTGTACTACGGCATCGAGTCGGGCCACCCGGAAACGCTGCGGCAGATGCGCAAGGACGTGCCCCTCGCGCGGGCGCGGCAAGCCGTGCGCGACACCCTCGACGCCGGCATCCGCGCGAGCGGATTCTTCATGGTGGGTTTCCCCTGGGAAACCGAGGACCACCTCGCCGCCACCGGTGACTTCGCCACCAGCCTCGGGCTCGCCTCGCTCAGCCTGTTCTCCGCGACCCCGCTACCCGGCACCGAGCTGGAGCGCCTCTGGGGACAGCCCGCGCCTCCCGCCGTGGACTTCCGAGCACCCACCGTCAACCTCACCGCGATGAAACACGAGCGATACATCGAGTTGTATCAGCGGCTCCACGCCCGCTTCGAGGCCTACAACCTGGGGCCCGATACATCGATCATGTATCAGAAAGGATAGCGTTGGCTGCCTTCTTTCCCGACATCATCGCCCCGACGATACCGTGCCCGCTGCGGGTGGAGGCGCCCGCGAGGTAGAGGCCGGGCAGCGGCCCGCGGGCACCGGGGCGCTTGTCGAGGAACTGGGCCGGGGTGGCGGCGAGGCCGTAGCCGGTGCCGCCCGAGGCGCCGGTGAAGCGGCTGTGACTCACCGGCGTGGCACTCTCGCGGAAGACAACGCGATCGGCCGTCCCCGGGAGCATGTGATCGAGCCGCCGTAGCAGCTCGTCTTCCACCCGCTGCTTGATGGCGCGGTAGCGGCTGTCCTGCCGATAACGAAGTGCGCCGGCGGCTTCCCGGGAGAGTCCCCAGGCCTCGGGCTCGCCGGGCACGAGCGTCATGGCCTCGATGGTGGAGTAGCCCTCGGGGGCATGCCCGGCGGAGCCGGGATCCTTGAGGCTGGCGGAGGTGACGTAGCAGCCGGCCATCGCCGCCTCGACGCCCTCCTCCACCTTCGCGTAGGCGGCGTCGAAGTCGTAGCTGTCGAACTGCCAGAGATTCTGCGCGCCGAGGCCCTCGATCGGCCCCTTCACGCCGAAGCAGGCGAGGAAGATGGCGCCGCCCATCTCCCACTTCTGGGCGCGGAGGCCCCAGGCCGAGGGCAGGGACTCGCGGGGTAGAAGCTCCAGCATCGTCTTCTTGATGTCGGCGTTGCTGAGCACCACCGGGGCGCGCAGCTCGAAGTCGTCGCCCGCCACGCCCACGGCTCGCCCGCCGTCGACGAGGATGCGAGAAACCGGCTTGCGCAGCGCCACGACCCCGCCGTTCTTCTCCACGATCTCGGCCAGCTGGTCGGCCATCACCTGGCCGCCGCCCTCCGGGTAAAAGGCACCCTTGAAATAGTGGTTGGCGAGCCCGGCGTGGAGCATTGCGCTCACGCGACGCGGCGCGAGGCCGTAGTCGCCGTTCTGCCCGAGCATCACTGCCTTGCAGCGGGGATCCTTGATGCTCTCGTCGAGGAAGGCACCGATGGTACCGCCCTTCCACGCGGCCGCGAGGCGACCGTGCAGGAGGGCCTCCATCAACAGGCCCACGCCGGGCCTGGCCGATCCGAGACGATCGACCTCGGCGAGCAGGCGCATGTATCGCTCGATACCTGCCTTCTCGGCGGGAAACATCTCGATGAGACGTGACTGATACAGCTCCTTGTTCGCCGGGATGGGAAAGCGGAAGTCGGGGAAGACCAGCACGTCGAAGGCATCGGGATCGAGGGGACGCCAGCGCACGTCGGCGCCCACGCCCTCGAGCAAGCGGGGGACGAGCCCGCCCGGTCCGCAGTCGCCCACGTAGTGAACGCCCACGTCGAAGCGGAGGTGCCCACCGGCCACGGGGCGCTCGAACATCGTGGCGCAGCCGCCGGCCACGTAGTGGCCATCGAGCACCACCACCCGCTTGCCCGCGCGCGCAAGGGTCGCGGCCGCGTAGAGTCCACCCAGACCGGCGCCAATCACCGCCACGTCGCAGGCCGGGGGCAGCGGCGCGCGCACGCGGCGCCGGGTGTCGCGCACCGGGGAGTGGGCGTCGATCACGCGAACAGCGCGTCGCGGACGATCACGTCGTCGCGCCCGGCCCCGGTTCCCACGAGCGACACGGGCACGCCCACCAGCGCCTCCAGCCGGTCGACGTAGGCCCGCGCGGCGGCCGGGAGCCGATCGTAGCGCCGCACCCCAGAGAGATCGTCGTTCCAGCCGGGTAGTTCCTCGTACACCGGCTCCACCGCCGCGAGGGCCGCCGCGCCTGCCGGCACCTCGTCGAGGCCCCGGTAGGCGGTACACACGCGCAGGATGTCCATGCCGCTGAGCACGTCGAGCTTGGTGAGCGCGAGGCGCGTGAGCCCGTTGACCATCACCGCGTGCCGCAACATCGGCACGTCGAACCAGCCACACCGCCGGGGACGGCCCGTGGTGGCGCCGAACTCGTGGCCCACCCGCCGCAGGCGCTCGCCCGTGTCGTCGAGAAGCTCGGTGGGGAAGGGGCCGCTGCCCACCCGCGTGCAATAGGCCTTCGCGATGCCCACCACCTCGTCGATCACCGTGGGACCGACGCCGGCGCCGGCGCAGGCGCCGCCCGCGACGGTGTTGGACGAGGTGACGTAGGGGTAGGTGCCGTGGTCGACGTCGAGGAAGGTGCCCTGGGCCCCCTCGAACAGGATGCTCTCGCCCGCGAGGTGGGCGGCGTGCAGCATCCTCACGGCGCTCCGCGCGTGGGGGGCCAGGCGAGCGGCCAGAGGGAGCAGCTCGTCGAGCAGGGCCTCCGTCGCGAGCGCAGGCGCGCCCAGCTCGGCGAGGCGAAGGTTGTACCCAGGGAGATGCGCGTCGACATGGGCGCGGAGCGAGGGCTCGTCGAGGAAGTCGGCCACCCTCAGGCCGCGCCGCCCCACCTTGTCCTCGTAGGCGGGGCCGATGCCGCGGCCGGTGGTGCCGATCTTGCGGTCGCCGGCGGCCGACTCGCGCGCGACGTCGAGCGCCCGGTGCCAGGGCAGGATCACGTGCGCCTCGGTGCTGAGCACCAGCCGGGAGGGCCCGGCCTCGATGCCGGCGGCGAGCAAGGCGTCGATCTCGCGTACCAGCACCGCCGGATCGACCACCACGCCGTTGCCGATCACGTTGACGCAGCTGGCCTGGAGCATGCCGCTCGGCACGAGGTGCAGCACCGTCTTCTTGCCCTGCACCACCAGGGTGTGACCGGCGTTGTTGCCACCCTGGAAACGCACCACGTACTTGGCTTTGCGGGCGAGCAGGTCGACCACCTTCCCCTTGCCCTCGTCGCCCCACTGGGCGCCCACGACCGCGACGTTCGCCATGCCGCGGGGGCTATCAAGCCGGGCAAGGTCTCGGCGCTCAGCCCTTGCGGATCTTCTTCTGCATCTCCAGCGCCCCCCGGTGCCGGGGATCGACCTCCAGGGCCGCCTGGATCTCGCGCACCGCGTTGGCCTCCATCTTGAGGTCGGCGTACATCTCGGCGAGTTGCACGCGGAACTCCGGCCGCCTGGGTTCCTTGTTCACCGCCCGCCGCATCAGGTTTACCGCCTCGCGCGGGTCGTCCTCGTGGGACTTCACGAGGTGGGCGAGGCGGGCGTAGGCGATGCCTTCCTCCGGGTCGCACTCGATGGCCTTCCGGTAGTTGGCCATGGCATCTCTCACGTTCTGGTACTGCTCCGCCTGCTGCGCCAGTGACACGAAGGTGGCCCCGCGCTGCTGGCGCGCCTTGGCCTGCGCCTGGTTGAACAGGTCGATGTAGGTGGGGTTCCGGGGGTCGTAGCGAGTCGCGAGGTAGAGCGCACTCTCCGCCTTGGCGAATCGCCCGGCGCGGAAGTCCTCCAGGCCCGCCTGGTAGTAGCCCGCCGCGCGCGCGAGCTGCTCGGCGATCTGCGCCTTGATCTTGCTCATGGCACTCGGCGGCGCCGGGCGCGCCACCGGGGGCGGCTCGGCCGGCCTCGGCGGCGGGCGCGGCACCCCGTCGGTGGTGGCGATGCGCGGGCCCTGCGGTCCCCGGTCGATCTTCACCTCGAAACCCGGGGCCGGCGGCGGCTCGGGCTTCGGCGCGACCGGTGCCACCGCCACGCCCTTGGCCGCGAGGTCGCGCTCGTAGACCAGCCGCTTGTTGTCCTCCCGAAGGGTCTTGTAGGCGCGGGTGACGTTGACGAAGTTCTCCTCGATCACCGCCATCAGCTCGCCCGCGTCGCGGGAGTAGAAGCGGTCGGGGTGCCACTCGCGAACGTAGTCGCGGTATGCCCGCTCGACGTCGTCTTTCACCGCGCTCGTGTCCAGACCGAGTACCGAGAAGAAAGTACTTTCCTGGGCGAGGCGTTCAACGCGCTGGATGGCCAGGCGCTCGTCCGCCGACAGCGGCGTCTTCTGCATCGCGGGGAGCATACCCGACCGCGCTCCCCCGGCAACAGCCCGGCGGCGCGACGTCGGGACTACTTCTTTGCTCTGGGGTGGGCCTTCCGGTAGGCCACGCGCAGGCTGTCGAGGTCGAGGTGAGTGTAGCGCTGCGTCGTCGACAATGAGGCGTGTCCCAGGAGCTCCTGGACGGCGCGAATGTCGGCCCCGTTGGCCACGAGGTGGGTGGCGAAGCTGTGGCGCAGGGCGTGGGGGTGCACGCCGGGGGCGCCGGCCGCGTCGCCACCCTGGCGGACGATCTCCCACGCGGAGCGAACGCCCAGGCGCTGGCCGCGCTTGTTGAGGAACAGCGGGCCCGGTTCGTTCCCTCGCGCCGCGAGGAGGGCGACGACGGCGTCGATCGCGCCCTGCCCCAGCGGCACGACGCGCTCCTTGTCGCCCTTGCCGCGGCGCACCCGCACCGTACACTCGCCCAGTTCGAGGTCGTCGACATCGAGGGCCACCAGCTCCGACACGCGCAAGCCCGCCCCGTAGGCAATCTCGAGCAGGGCGCGGTCGCGGGGCAGGAGCGGCGTCTCGACCACGCGACTCGCCTCGTCGACCTCGAGGACCCTCGGCAGCGGCAGGGTGACGCGGGGCGCGCGCAGGCGTTCGGCCGGGCTGGCCTCGATCAGTCCCTCGCGCAGGCACCACCGGTAGAAGCTACGTAAACTCGAAATACGACGAGCGAGGCTGGCCGGCGCTCGGGCCCCGGCGGCGAGCCACCGGCGCAGGTCGCCGATGGTGGCCGCGAGGACGTCGCGCGGCGCGACGCAGGCGGCGAGCCCTTCGAGCTCCGTGCCGTACGCGCGCAGGGTGTGGGGCGATGCGCCCTTCTCGGCGGCGAGGTAGTCGAGGTAGCGACCCACCACTTGCGACATCACGCGATCATAAGCCCCTCACGACGTGCTTGCCCGGACCGGGGGCCGGGAGTATCCATGCGCCTCCATGTCGAAGCCCCTAGTCATCGTCGAGTCGCCTACCAAGCAGCGGCTGATCCAGAAGTTCCTTGGTAACGACTACGTTGTCGAGGCAAGCGTCGGCCACATCCGGGACATCCCGGAGCCGAAGGAGCTACCCGAGGAGTACAAGAAGGGGCCCTACGCCGAGTTCGGCGTCGACATCGAGGCAGACTTCAAGCCCCTCTACGTCGTCGACCCCCGAAAGAAGGCGAAGATCAAGGAGCTGAAAGACAAGCTCAAGTCCGCCTCGGCGCTCTACCTCGCCACCGACGAAGACCGCGAGGGCGAGAGCATCTCATGGCACCTCGTCGAGGAGCTCAAACCTCGCGTTCCCGTGAAGCGAATGGTGTTCCACGAGATCACCCCCGAGGCGATCCGCGAGGCGCTGGCGAGTCCGCGCGCCATCGACCAGGACCTCGTGTCGGCCCAGGAAACGCGCCGCGTGATCGACCGGCTCTTCGGCTTCGCCACGTCGCGGGTGTTGTGGCGAAAACTGCGGGGGGCGCGAAGCGCGGGCCGGGTGCAAACCCCCGCCGTGCGCCTGCTCGTGGAGCGAGAGCGGGCCCGCATGGCCTTCCGCGCCAGCGACTGGTGGAGCGTCGAGGGCATCTTCGGCGCTCAGGCCGGCAACATCCCCGCCAGCCTGGTCGAGGTCGGGGGCAAGCGCATTGCCAGCGGCCGCGACTTCGACGAGACGACAGGCAAGCTCAAGGCGAAGGATGCGCTCCTGCTCGACGAGGCGGCGGCGCAGGCCCTGGTGTCGCGACTGTTGCCACGCCCGGGGCGCGTGGACAGCGTGGAGAGCAAGCCGTGGCGCGAGTCGCCCCGGCCTCCGTTCACCACCAGCACCATCCAGCAAGAGGCGAACCGCAAGCTCCGCTGGGGTGCCGACCGCACGATGAAAGTGGCCCAGCGCCTCTACGAGAGCGGCTGGATCACCTACATGCGTACCGACAGCTTCGCCCTGTCCGACCAGGCGATCAACGCCGCCCGCACACTCATCTCCAGCGCCTACGGGCCCGGCTACTTGCCCCCGGCCCCGCGCCGCTACAAGAGCACGGCAAAGAACGCGCAGGAGGCCCACGAGGCGATCCGCCCCGCCGGCACGCAGTTTCGCTCCATCGAGGAGGCTCGCCGCGAGCTCGACGCCGACGGCGCGCGCCTGTACGAGCTCGTCTGGAAGCGCACCGTGGCCTGCCAGATGGCCGATGCCAGCGGGCAGGGCGTTGCCGTGCGGATCGCCGTCGACGACGCGCGCTTCGTGGCCACCGGCCGCACCATCGAGTTCCCCGGCTACCGCCGCGCCTACGTGGAGGGCAGCGACGACCCCGAGGCCGAGCTGGCCGACCAGGAGCGCATCCTCCCGCCGGTCAAGCCGGGCGACACCGTGGCGGCACGCGAGCTCCAGGCCAGGGGGCACACCACCCAGCCGCCGGCGAGGCTCACCGAGGCGACGCTGATCAAGGAGCTCGAGCGCCTCGGCATCGGCCGGCCGAGCACCTACGCGGAGATCATCCAGAAGATCATCCATCACAACTACGCATTCCAGCGCGCCACCGCCCTGGTTCCCACCCACGCGGCCTTCCTGCTCACCGCCTTCCTCGAGTCGCAGCTCGCGGAGCTGGCCGCCTACGACTTCACCGCGAGGCTCGAGGAAGACCTCGACCAGATCTCGCTCGGCAAGGCGCGGCGCGCCGCCGTCCTGTCTGCGTTCTACAAGGGCGACCGTGGCCTTCGCGTTCGCCTCGATGCCTCGCTCGCCTCGCGTGACGACGGCTTCTACCGCCTGCCGCTCGCCGGCGACTCGTCCGCGCGGTTCCACGTGCGCGTGGGCCAGTACGGCGCCTACGTGACCGACGGCAACAGCGGCACTGCGAACATTCCCGGCGACATGGCGCCCGACGAGGTGACCGAGACCTGGGCCGAGAGAGCGCTCCAGGCCAAGGCCGACGGTCCGAGGAGCCTCGGCCACGGGCCGGGTGGCAAGCCCGTCTTCCTCTTCAACGGGCGTTTCGGCCCCTACGTGCAGCTCGGCGAGGCCGAGGGCAAGGAGAAGCCGCCCCGCTCCTCGCTGCCCGAGGGCATCACCCTGGAGACCATCACGCTCGACCAGGCGCTCGGCCTGCTCGCTCTCCCCCGCGCCCTGGGCCACGGTCCGGGCGGCCAGCCGGTGACGGCCAACATCGGGCGTTTCGGCCAGTACGTCAAGATGGGCGACCAGTCTCGCACGCTGGCCCCCGGCCAGGGCGTGCTCACCGTCACGCTCGCCGAGGCCCTCGCGCTCCTGGCGCAGTCCAACGGCCGGGTGGCCCGCCGCGGCAAGCCCGAGGCGATGCGGGAGCTCGGCGCCGACCCGCAGACGGGCAAGCCGGTGAAGCTCATGGCCGGGCGCTTCGGGCCCTACGTCACCGACGGGGAGACCAACGCCACGCTACCCAAGGGGGCCTCGCCCGACGGCGTCACGCTCGAGGAGGCGGCGGCGCTGCTCGCCCGGAAGCGCGAGGCGGGACCGTCACCGAAGCGCGGGCGCTTCGCGAAGAAGCCGGCGGCGCCCTCGAAAAAGAAGGCGGCGGGCACGAGGAAGAAGCCGCCCGCCGCCACCGAGGCTGTCCCCTAGCGCCCTGGGCCGGTGAAGCCCCTCCTCACCATGCTGGCGAGCACGCTGTGCTTCGCGCTGATGTCCACCTCTGTGGCCCTGGCGCACGCGCGGGCACCGGAACTGGGCACGGCGCTGTCGAGCTTCGTGCGGTCGATCGTGAACCTCGGGGTGCTCCTCGCGCTGGCGGGGGGGCGGGTGAGCGATCTGCTCGGCGATCGCCGCCCGGCGCTGTGGTGGCGGGGGCTGAGCGGCGCGGTGGCCCTCATCACCTACTTCGCGGCGCTCTCGCGCATCGGCGCGGGCGAGGCCGCCTTCCTCAACCAGACCTCCAGCGCCTGGGTGGCGGCGATCGCGCCCCTGGCGCTGGGCGAGCGCACCTCGCCGCTCACCTGGCTCGCCGTGCTCGCCAGCGCCGCAGGCACCGCCGCGCTCGGCTGGCCCCGAGTCGATTCGCCCACCGGCGACCTCGCCGGGCGGCTGCTCGGGCTCGTCTCCGGCCTGTCCGCCGCGGCTGCGTACCTGGCCATCCGGCGGGCCACGTCGAGCAACGGTCCCGCGGTGATCGTGTTCTACTTCACCCTGCTGTCCACCGTCGCGAGCGCGCTGATGATGGTCGCCCTGCCGGCGCCGTTGCCGACTGATCCGTGGGCCTGGGTCTACTTGTGCGGCGCTGGGCTCTTCGCCACCGGCGGGCAACTGCTGATGACCTCCGCCTACCAGCAGGGCCCCGTCGCGACGATGGCCGCCGTGTCGGCGGGCACCCCGCTGTTCACCACGCTGCTCGCCGCCCTGCTTCTCGGCCAGCGACCCGACCCGCTCGCCCGGCTGGGCATGGGCGTGCTGGTTCTCGCCAGCGTGGCCCTGCCCTTCCTCTCGCTGCGGCAGGGGCAACGATCGGCGTGATATTTCGCCGTCGTGGCGAATCACGGCGAGCGTATCGGCCCCTTCGTGCTCCAGGAGGTGCTCGCGGTGCGCCCTCGCTCCAACCTGTGGCGCGCCGTGCGCACCGACAGCCAGGCCCGGGGGCCGCGCGACGTGGTGCTTCGCCTGGCCCACGAGGCCACCGACAGCGAGGCCGTGAGCGAGCTCCGCAAGGAGTACGACGCGCTGCGGGCCATCGACGACCCTCGGGTGCGCAAGGCCTGGGGTTTCTACCCCGGCCTCGGCGCCCTCGCGCTCGAGTACATCGACGGGGTGAGCCTGGGGTGGGTGCTCCAGCAGGCGGCCCAGCGGGCGCTGGACTTCGACCTCGCCACCCGCGTCGACATCCTCGTCGAGCTCGCCAACGCGCTGCGGGTCACCCACGAGGCCGGCGTGGTCCACGGGCGCCTGTGCGCCGATACCGTGCGCTTGCGTCGCGACGGCAACGTCGTGATCACCGACTTCGCCCTGCCGGTGGATCGCCTCGCGGTGGTGCCGCCCGAGATCGCCGCCGGGACGGCCGTGTCGCCCCAGACCGACCAGTGGCTGCTCGGCGCGCTGGCCGTCCACCTGTTGCTCGGGGAGACGCTCCTCGGTGGCGAGCCTGGTTCCCCGGCCGACGGCCGTCGCGACCCGACGGCGTGGCTGGCGCGAGTGGAGAGCGTCTCTCCCCGGATGGCGCGCGTCATCGCCAAGCTGCTGGCCCGCGACCCGCGCGATCGCTACGGCAGCGAGGGACTCCTGGTGAAGGAGCTGCTCTCGGCGTTGCGCGAGGCGTCCGAGCCCCCTCGGCGCGACTTGCTCGCCCGCAAGGCCCACCTGCGCCGCCCCCAGGGGCAGGTGGCCCCCGTGGTCCGCGCCTCCCGGGTGGCCGCTCGACCGCTCGCGGAAGACACGCGAAC
>VGRQ01000029.1 GCA_016875315.1 Deltaproteobacteria bacterium
TCTCGCCAGCGCCCTCGCCCGCGCGCGCGCCGACGGTTTCTCGGCGCTGGTGATCGACACCCGGGTGCTGGCCAGCGGCCAGTGGACGCAGCTCGAGGCCGCGCTGCGGGGCGCAGGCCTGGAAGTGCCGCCGCTGCTCGACGACGGGACGCTGGCGATCCCCCTGTCCCCCTAGGGAATCACGGCGCGGAGCAGGTCGTAGCACAGCGCCACGAAAGGCGCGAAGATGTCGATCCCCACCGCGCGCAGGCCCCAGATCACGAGGAAGGGCAGGAAGATGCCAGCACGCTCCACGCCGTGCCAGAACGGGAGCAGCGACCGCGGCATGAAGTGGGCCGCCACCCGGCTGCCGTCGAGCGGCGGGATCGGCACCATGTTGAACACGGCGAGCAGCAGGTTCATCACCATGGCGATCGCCACGATCTGGCCCGCGGGGCCCTCGGCCAGCGTGGGGGCGACATTCCAGAGCGCGGCGAAGAAACCGAGGCAGAGCACGGAGAGCACCACGTTCGACGCGGGCCCCGCCGCCGCCGTCAGCATCATGCCGAAGCTCATCTTCACGTCGCGACGGAACCGGGTGGGGTTCACCGGCACGGGCTTGGCCCACCCGAAGGGCACGCCGATGAGCGGCAACAGCAGGGTGCCCACGAAGTCGACGTGGGCCATGGGGTCGAGCGTCATGCGGCCGAGCGCCTTGGCGGTGTCGTCGCCGAGCGCGTAGGCGCTGCGGGCGTGGGCCCACTCGTGGACCGAGAGCGACAGCCACATCACGAGGATCGAGGCGAGGCGGATGGGGTCGAGGAGATCGGTCACGCGGAGTCTTCCGAGGGAGAGGACGAGGCCGGTTCGCCCGGGGGGGCGGCCGGGAGCGCGTGGTGTACCACCCGCGCGGAGCGAATCTGCGCACGGGGGACCACCCGCGCCAGCGGTTCGCCATCGACCTGGAGCTTGATGAGCTCGGGATTGGCCCAGATGATGCCGCCGACGATCGTGCTGCCGTCGAGCAAACTGAACTCGGCCCTCGCCGGGCCGGCCGGCTCCGCCACCTGGCTCATGGAGTCGATCAGGACCGCGTCGAGCGCGTCGAGATGGCGCGTGGCCGCGCGCTCGGCCGCCAGCGCCGCGTCGAAGTCGGCGGGGAGCACGGCGACGCTCCCGTTCTCGGCCCTTCGCAGGGCCCGCAGGGTGGCCTCGTTGACCAGCCGTTCGAGCGCCGCGCCCGTCCACCCCGGCGTGGCGGCGGCCACCGCCGCGAGGTCGATGCCCTCGATGCGCCGCCCCCGCGCGTGGACCGCGAGGATCTCGACCCGATCGGCCTCGCTCGGCTCGCCCACGCGAACGCGGATGTCGAAGCGTCCGGGGCGCAGGAGCGCCGGGTCGAGCACGTCGGACCGGTTGGTGGCGGCCAGCACGACGAAGCGCCCCTGGCGCTCAAAACCGTCGAGCTGCACCAGCAACTGGTTGAGCGTCTGCTCCCGCTCGTCGTTGTTCAGGCCCACGCCCGCCCCGCGCCGGCGCCCGACGGCGTCGAGCTCGTCGATGAAGATCACGCAGGGGGAGTGCTTCGCCGCCGTCTCGAAGAGGTCGCGCACGCGGGCCGCCCCCACGCCGACGAAGAGTTCAACGAAATCGGTGGCGCTGGTCACGAAGAACCGGACGCCCGCCTCGCCCGCGACGGCGCGGGCCAGGAGCGTCTTGCCGTTGCCGGGCGGGCCCTCGAGCAGGATGCCCCGGGGAGGGCGCACACCGGCTTCTTCCCAGCGCCGCGGGTCCTTCAGCCAGCGCACCACGTCGCCGAGCACCTGCTTGGCCTCGACGGCGCCGCCGACATCGGTGAACCGCGTCTTCTCGGCGTCGGGCATCAACAGGCGCGACTTGTTGCGGCGGAAGTCGTTGAGGTTGCCCACTCCCTGCTGCGACTGCACCCGGCGCCCCCACCAGGCGAGACCGGCCAGGAGTGCCACCACACCGAGGAGAACGAGGAGCACCGGGCGCAGTCCGTCGCTCCCCGCGCCCTCGATGGTGCCCCCCACCGCCGCGACCAGTCCGAGGCCGCACAAGGCCACGAGCACGCCGAGCCAGACGAGGAACGTGCGCAACTTCGGATTCAACGGGCGGCTCCGGCAGGGAGCCTATCCCGGCATCAGCGGCGTCCGAAGGCGTAGGCCTCCCGCAGCGCCTCGCGCGCGCCGCCCTCGTACACCTCGCCGTGCGACACGACCAGCCGGTCGAAGTCGAAGGCGTCGCAGGCTCGGTCGATGGATCGCGCGGCGGCGCGGTGGTCGTCGAGGTACTGCGACTTGCCCAGGCGCGTCATGCAGAGCTTGTCGTTGCCGTCGTTGAGCCACATGGCGAAGCGCAGCAAGCCGGTGGCACTGCGGATGTTGAAGGCCACGTCGACCCCCACCAGGGTGCGCGTGGACGCGTGGAAGAGCAGGCGCTCGTCTACCCGGCGTGCACCGTCGAGCGGCAACATTTCGAAGGTATCGGCAAGTCCGCCCGGGACGGTGTCTCCCAGCTCCTCGTCGATCCGCAGGCGGGGCTGCTTCGCGCGAATCGCCGGGACCGCGTAGACCTTCGCGGCGGGAAAGGCCTCGGCGACCGCCACGCAGAAGAGGTTGTGGAGCTGGTTCGGCACCACCACGTCGCTCAGCTCGCCGAGGGCACGGATCTCGGCGAGATCGGTCTCGGCGAGCGGCCCCGGCGCCACGAGCACGAGACTCCCGCCCGCCCGCCGCACCAGCGTGCTGCGCGTGCCGAGGCGGAGCCCGCCGACGGAGAAGTCGCGGTGATCCACCACCCAGAGCCCATCGTCGAGCTTGCGCAGGCCGGCCATCGTCTACCTCTCATGCATCTTATGTACGCTTGCGACTATAGTCAACATGATTTACTATCGTCGCATGGCGCCCTCCGTCGACGAGCTGGGAATCCTGAAGCGCGCCTCGCTGGGCCAGGTGCTGTTCCGGGCCGCCCGCCTCTACAACGAGCTGGCCGTGGCGCGCGTCCGAGAGGTTTTCCCAGCTTTCAAGCTCGCGCACACGCAGCTCCTGCCGCACCTGTCGCACGAGGGCATCCGACTCACCGATCTCGCCCGCCGCGTGGGGGCGAGCAAGCAGGCGATCGCGCCCCTGGTCGACGAGCTGGTGACCGCCGGTGTCATCGAGCGCGCACCCCACCCTTCCGACGGGCGGGCGCAGCGGCTCCGCGTCACCCCGCGCGGGCGCGAGGCGATGGCGCACGGTCTCGGCGTGCTCGGCGCCCTCGCGGCGGAGCTGGAGCCCGAGTTTGGCCGCGAGCGCATGGCCCGGCTGCACGACGACCTCCTGGCACTGCTCGCCGCGCTCGAGCGACGAAGCGCAGCTACAATGGGGCCGTGATCGAGGCGCTGGTCATCGGGACGATCGCGGTGGGCGAGTTGGCGCTCGCGACGATCGTGCCCTGGTGGGCGAGCTGGTTTCTCGCGTGGTGCGGGCTCTCCACCGGGGTGGCGGCGGTCGCCTACGCGCTGCGCCGCCCCGGCCTGTTGATGAAGGAACGAGCGGGCCGCTACCTGCTGTGGCCCTACCTTGCCTTTGCGCGCGTGGTCGCGACGGCAGCGCAGCGGGCCGGGCTGGTGGAGAGGCAAGAGATCGTCCCCGGCCTCTGGGTGGGCGGGTGGCCGCGCCGCGGCGCACCCGGGCTGGCGCAGCTCGATCTCACCGCCGAGATGCCCCGTCGCGGCGAGGCCGAGACCTACGTCTGCATCCCCATGCTCGACGGCGCCGCGCCTCGGCCCGACACCTACCAGCAGGCGGTGGCGCAGGCCCTCGCCTGGCGTCGCGAGGGGCGAGCGGTGCTCGTTCACTGTGCCTACGGGCATGGACGGAGCGTGGCGGTGGTGCTCGGCGTCCTCATCGCCGAGGGCCACGCCCAGGACGTGGCCGAGGCGCATGCGCTGGTGCGCAAGGTGCGGCCCGCGGCGCGCATGAGTCCTCAACAACGGGCGTTCTTGACCAAGAATCTCGCTCAGCTTCGCGTGTAGCGACGTCGCGACAGGGCCGCTACGAGCACCAGCCCGGCCCCGGGGAACGCGGCGCCCCCGTCGCAACCACAGGAACCGCCCCCCTCGCCCGTCGCCCCGAGCGCGTTGTCGTCGGGAACGGGCTGCACTGGGCAATCCTCCTCGGTAACCGTCCACGTGAGCTGCTCCTCGCGGGAGAGCCCGTTCACCACGGCGGAGAGGGTGGCGCTCCGCGTCGCCGCGCCACCCTCGGCGGGGCAGTCGCCCGCGAGCAGCGTGAGCTCCGGGGCGAGGCCAAAGTTCCCGGCGAGCGCCGCGTCGCCCTCGATCGCCCAGGCCACGTCGGCGCCGTAGACCACGCCGACGCTGTCGCGGCTCACGAGGCGGGCACCAAAGGGGGCGCGACGGCTCCCATCCTCGCGCAGCGGGTAGTCCACGACAATGTCGGCCTCGACGATGCCCGTCGCATCGACGAACTCGATCTCTCCCATCGGGAGGCTACCGGCCGGCAGCACCAGCTCGGCCGACACCCGCTCGCCCACGGCGCCCGTGGGCATCACGCGCGGGATGGATGTGGCCAGGGTGACTGGCTCGTCAATGGTGCTGCCATCGTCACCGGAATAGCGCACGATGGCGTCGGGTACCGAGTAGGTGACGCCGTGATCGGCATCGACCTCGAGCTTCGGCAGGAGCCAGCCCAGGTTGCCGGAGGCCAGCCGCCGCGCCTCGCCCTCGGCCGGGCGCCAGTCGGCCGGGTAGTCCGCCTCGTGCGAGCCTTCGGCCACCCCCTCCTCCACGTAGACCTCGAGATCGTAGAAGCCGGAGGCGAGGCCGTCGATTGGGATGACCTCCACCGCAGCCTCGTCGGCGGCGGGTGACTCGCCGTCCCCACCGAGGGGACAGTCCTCCGGCTCCAGCGTGAGCGTCGCGACACCGACAGTGTCGAAGAGAACCGCCTCGCCGACCACAGACGCGCCCTCCGCTTCCCACCGGGTGCAGGTGGACCAGTCGGCCTCGCCCTCGGCGCCCCGCAGTTCGGGGACGAGCGTCAACTCCGTGCCCACCAGCACGCGCTCCAGCCCGTCGTCGCCCGGGTAGAGCCAGCTCGCATCGGCAGCGGTCACCGTCCATGTCGCGTTCTTGGTGCTGAAGCTGGGAACACAGGCGAGGAGCAAGAGCGTCATGCCGCGAGAGACAGCAAGCGACGTGCCATCCAAGGCGAAGCTCGATGATTCCCCGGTGGCCCGCCGAGATCGCGACACCTCCGCCCCGGGCACGACGCGCGACTGCACGCACTCGCGCCACTCCTCGGGGCGAGCGACGGATCGCAGGATGCCGTTGACGCATCAATATGACACTACGAAACGAGGCAATCCCGCCTCGCTGTTCCCCGCGCCCGAGGGGGGAGCGACCCGGGCCGTTGCGCTCGACGACGGGTGCGTCGAGGACGGCTCCGCTTCCATGAGGCGAGTTCCGGGCGTGACCCGCCGCCCCGGCGACATGGGCGGGCGGCCAGACCGGGTGATGTCAGGCTGCCTCGATCCAGATTCCGGCCCCATTCTTCCCATCCGCTTCCGCAGCGGGCTACAGCCGCTCCTCTATGAGCTGCGCCACGCGCGCGGCTCCGCCGAGCCTGCGGTCGCGGTCGCGCAGGAGCTGGGCCGCGCGAGCGAAGCCCGGGTCCGTGAGGATGGTGTGCAGCGCACGCGAGAGGCTCGCGGCCGACACTTCGTGCCGGCCCATCCACAGCCCGGCGCCCTCTGCGGCCACCATGCGCCCGTGGCCGACCTGATCGAAACCGAATGGGACGATGACGAGCGGAATGCCGCGCGAGAGGGCCTCGTGCACGCCATTCGCACCACCGTGGTAGAGCATGGCCTCTACGACGCCGTGCTCGAGCACGGCGACCTGCGGGACCCACGTCTCGATCCTGAGGCGCCGTCGATCAACGCCCTCGAGCAGCGGCAGGGCGGCGGGGTGGTAGTTCGCGCCCAGCGACCAGAGCACGCGCACCTGCTCGTGCTCGTCGACGAGTCGCCGCAGGCCTTCCGTTACCCTTGCGAGCAGGTCGTTCGAGGGCACCATCACCGAGCCGAAGCTCGCGTAGATCACCTTGGAGCCGGTGCTCCGGGCGTCGTCAAGCCATTCGCGGAGCCCAGGGTTCGCCGCGTCGGACAGGCGCTGTCCGGGGCGGGCACCGCCCATCGCGCCCGTGAGCTGCAGGCCAGCAGGAATCTCCTCCTCGCGTTCGGCTCCCAGCATGGTGTTGCACAGAAGAGGCGTCTTCTTGAAGTCATAGTGGGGCCACAGTCCCAGTCGCGCCTGCCACTCCCACTTCCGCAGCGCGGATGGCGACAACGATCGCGTCTTCCACTGCTGGTGCGCCCTGACCAGCGCCGAGACCAGTCGCATGACCAGCCCCTGTGGCCAGAGTAGGTTCTCGAACAGCGACGGCGGAACCCCGGCGTGGTTGAGGAGCAGGGGGACGCGAAACCCCCTGGCCAACCGCTTCGCTGCGTACGTGGCGATATCGCCGACAATCAGCCGCGGTGGATCCGCGCGCAGTGCCGCCTCGAGGTGCTGATGCATGTGCCTGGCCTCGGTGCGCAGCCAGCGCTCGTGCCAGAGCAGGTGGCTGAACGCGAGCCGCTCGGACTGGCTGGCCTCGTGCAACAGCCTCTCGAGCAGCGCGGCATAGTCGGCTCGTCTCCCGGAGGAGAGCAACTCGACCCCTTCGCCTTCAAGGCTGCGGATCCTCCCCAGCAACGACTCGTCAGTTGCCAGCCGGACACGGTGGCCCCGTGCCCGAAGGACACTGGCGAGTTCCACGAGGGGGTTCACGCAGCCTTGCATCCCGATCGACATCAGGAGCACGCCGCCATCGCGGCGAGGAGGCTGGGCACTGGCGCTGGCGGACAGCTCGCTCACACACACTCCCTCCGCGCTCCGCGAACGGTGCAGGCCCGGCGTGAACCCGACCCCGGGCGCGGGATGTAACGAGTTCAACGGTGGGTGTCGAGTACGCGTGGTGACGACGGTCGGACGGGCGGGCGGTCACGACGCGTGGCCTCGCAGCCGCCGGCGACGGACTGCGGCCCGTTGTCGCTGAAGCTGCGCGGCTTTGCGCCCCGGAATGCCTCGAGCGCCCGCGCGCCTCAGCCGAAGCAGTCGCTCAGCTGCAGCACCAGCGTCGTGGTCTCGCACCGCGTGATCGAGACGGCCTGGGGCTCGGGCGTGTAGCACTGGTCGGGGTGCTCGGCTTCGACCGACCAGGTACCGACCTCGAGATCGAACTCGAAGTGTCCCGAGGTGTCGGCCATCGCCTGGATTGACTCGCCTCCGCTCGGCGTCAGCGTGATGAGCGCGCTGCTCGCCGGCTGATCCTCGGCGTTGCCGACGGCGCTGCCGGGAATGACGGCGTCGCCGCTGAGGGTGCCGGTGGCGGCGACGCAGTCCGGAGTCGGCGTCGTCGAGGCGCCATTCCCGCCGCCGCTCGACTCCAGGCCTTCGCAGGCCGCGAGCGTGCAGACTACGCTCGCCAGGGGGATAGCATACATGAACCTGGTCCTGGTGAGGAGGATGCGAGACACGTATGGGCTCCTGGGAAGCGTGCCTCGCCACGGTAGGCCGTCGCGACGGGTGCCGCAAGCCCTCGCGCGGGCCGCCCCCGAGGCTCTGGGCCGAGTGGACGGAACAACGACGTGAGGGGCAGGCGTCTCCTTCTCGCGTGGCCGTTGATCACCGTCTTGTTGCTCCCGGGGATGTGCGCTGAGAGCGGAGATGTCCTCACGATGACGTGGGCTCGCCTGCCCGTCGAGGTCGGCGCGACCGAGTCCTGGGCGGGGGTGGAGCTGGAAGTCACGGACGTCGTGGGCTGTCCCCAGGCGGAGATCCAGCTGGCCTACCTCGGCGGTGGGCGGCGGACACTGCACTACGACATCCGGTCCTCCTGGGGCCGCACGCTGCACGCGGGCTCGCAACGGCTGGGGGAGGGTGCAGGCGCGCTGAGCCTGCGCTTTTCCTGCGAGGCGGGAGAGGTGCCCCACCACTTGCTCGCCCGGCGTGTGCTCCTGCATCCGGCGGGTTGCGGTGGGCACTGACTGGGGAAAGGGTGGGACTTAGGCACCAAACGGCGCGCGCGCCTCGTCCACGCAGCGCGCCACGAAGGCCGGCAAGGACAGCGATCCGAGATCCGCCTCGCGGCTCTTCACGCTCACGGTGCGGTTGTCGCGGTCGCGCTCGCCCACCACCACCTGGTACACCGGTCGCGACGCGTGGGCCTCGCGAATCTTGGCGCCGATCTTGTCGTCGCCGAAGTCCGCGTACACGCGGACGCCCGCCGCCCGCAGGGCCTCGCTCACCTCGCGCCCCCAGTCCACCGACTTCTCCGACACCGTCATCACCCGCACCTGCTCCGGCGCCATCCACATCGGGAAGTGCCCGGCGAAGTGCTCGATGAGGATGCCGATGAAGCGCTCGAAGCTGCCGAAGATGGCGCGGTGGATCACCACCGGCGGGTGCTCCTGGTTGTCGGCGCCCACGTAGCGGAGACCGAAGCGGAGGGGCACCTGGTAGTCGAGCTGGATGGTGGCGCACTGCCAGGGGCGACCGAGCGCGTCGATCACGTCAAAATCGATCTTCGGACCGTAGAAGGCCCCGTCGCCCGCGTTGACCGTCCACTCGAGATGGTTCGCGCGGAGCGCGTTCTCCAGCGAGGCCTCGGCGCGGTCCCACAGGGCGTCGTCACCCAGCTTCTCCGGGGGACGAGTGGAGAGCTTGGCCTTGTACCCGAGCCCCAGCGCCCCGTAGACCCGGTTGACGAGCCCGATCAGCGCGGTCACCTCGTCCTCGATCTGCGACTCCATGCAGAACAGGTGCGCGTCGTCCTGGGCGAACTGCCGCACGCGGGTGAGGCCGCCGAGGGCGCCCTTCACCTCGTCGCGATGCAACACGCCCTGGTCGTGGATGCGCAGGGGCAGCTCCCGGTAGCTGCGCTTGGCCGAGCGGAAGATGAGCATGTGGCTCGGGCAGTTCATCGGCTTGAGCGAGAAGATTCGTGCCTCGTCCTCGCCCTCTTCCTTCTTCTCCACCTTGAACATGTTGTCGCGGTAGTGCGCCCAGTGGCCCGACTCCTCCCACAGCGCCTTGTCGAAGAGCATGGGGGTACGCACCGCCACGTAGCCCTCGCGGAGCAGCATGCTGCGCATGGCCTCGCTCAGCTGGTGGTAAAGAACTTCACCCTTGGGAAGCCAGAAGATCGCGCCGGGCGCCCACTCGTGGGTGGTGAACAGTCCCATCTGGTGCCCCACCTTGCGGTGGTCGCGCTTCTTCGCCTCTTCCAGCCGGTAGAGGTACTGGTCGAGGGCCTCGCGGGTGGGCCACACGGTGCCGTATACCCGCTGCAACATCGGTCGCGACGCATCGCCCTTCCAGTAGGCGCCCGACACCTTCATCAGCTTGAAGTGTTTGCAGTTGCCGGTGCGCGGCACGTGGGGGCCGTTGCAGAGGTCGGTGAAGCCGCCCTGGTCGAAGGTGCCGAGCGGCCCGGCGAGGTTCTCGATGTGCTCGAGCTTGTAGGTTTGCCCCTCGAAGATCTGCCGCGCCTCGCCATGCTCCACGTTGCGACGCACGAAGGGGCTGTTGCGCTTGACGACCGCGCGCATCTCTTCCTCGATCGTCGCGAGGTCGCCCTCGGTGATCGGTCGCGACACGTCGACGTCGTAGTAGAAGCCGTCTTCCACCGGGGGACCAAACGCGAACTTGGCGCCGGGAAACACCTTTCCGATGGCCTCGGCCATCACGTGCGCGGTGGAGTGGCGCAGGGCGTGAAGGCGGTAGCTCTCCTCGTCGGCGAAGGCCTCTCGGCCCTTCTCGTGGTCTTCCATGGTCTCCTCGGCGGGCCCGGCGACTAACGCGCCCGGCCGGTTACTCGGCGGGCGTGTTGCTATTCACCGGGATGGCGGCGGCCAGCGATGGCTACGACTTCAGCGGCACCTGGCAGATGGTGCTCGACACCGCCACGCGCGCGGCCGTCCCCGTGCTCGGCAGCACCACGATCCGCACCCACCAGACGATGGTGGCAACCGTCGCGCGCACCGGTACCGACGCCTTCGTCGTGAGTCACGACGTCTGCACCCTGGTGGCCGAGACGCGTCCCGCCCTCGCCACCACCCACTTTCCCGACGCCTTCGTCAACGCCATCCCCGACAAGAGCTACCCGCTGGAGCTGAGCGAGGAGGGCGGCCGGCTGCGCGCGCGCATGAACCTGCAGCCCCTCGCCGTGGGCTACGACCCCGGCAAGACCACGGCGCTGCCGCAGTCGCTCGACGCGCCCTCGATCGTCGACTGGGACAACGACGGCAAGGCCGCCGCTACCATCGAGATCCAGGTGCCCCTGCTCGGGACGGTGGAGGTGTACCAGGTGCAGGTGGCCACCGCGATGCTCGACGGCTGGGTGCGGAGCAACGACGAGATCAGCGGCGGCGCCGCCGTGGTGGGCCTCCAGCAACGCACCCTCGGTGCCAGCAACCGGCTGTTCGTGCAGAACCCCACGCTGAGCGCCGACCCCTCGGCGTCGAGCTTCAGCATGACGCGCGCCCCCGAGGGCACGCGCTGTCCCTCAGGCTGAGCCGAGCGCCTCGATGTACATCCGGTGGAAGTGGTGCACCGCCCGCTCGTGGACGAGGCTGTAGCGCCCCCGCGTGGCCAGCCGGGAGCGGTAGCCCTGCGCCACCGAGGCCACGATCCTGTCGTCTTCCAGCTCCACCTCGTGCAGTTGCGCGCCGGGCCCCTCGCCGAGCGCCGTGGCGTCGCGGACGAGGCGCCGGTAGCGCACCCGGCAGCGGGTGGGACCGAGCGGCTCGACGACGTTGACCGACACCCCCCAGCGATACACGTTGAGGAAGGTGGCGGGGAACAGGTGGAAATACCAGGCGGCCACGCGACGGCCCGCGTCGGGATGCCCCGCCGGGAGCGCCACGTCGCCCGCGCCGTCCTGGCCCGACGCTACTTGCAGGCTTCCGCCCGGGAACAGCTCGTAGGCGTAGCTCTCGGCCTCGACCTGTCGCGACAGTCCCGGGTGTACCCAGCGCAGGTGGAAACCCTCGAGGTAGTTCTCCACGTACAGCGCCCAGTTCGCCTCCACCTCGTACACCCGCGCTCCCTCGGGGTCGTCACGGTGCGGCTCGGCGAGGAGGAAGCCCACGCGCCGCTGGAGTTCACCGAGGAAGGCCGGTTCCGGCCAGGTGGCGCTGGGATGCTCAACCGGCAGGCGCGCGAAGTGCAGCGGGCCCAGCGCCCGCAGCGCCCTCGGCGCGTCCAGCTCGGGCAGGTTCCACGTGGGCTCGGGCTCGCGTCCCATGCCGCCGTGCTCTCGGCAGCGCCCGTCGAGCCCAAAAACCCGGCCGTGGTAGGGACAGGCAAGCCCGGCCACGGCGCGGCGCGGCGAGTCGCACAGGATCGCGCCCCGATGGGTACAGGCGTTCGACAAGAGTCGCGACCGCCCCCGCTTGTCGGTGGCCCAGAGGAGCGACTCGTCGAGCAGCCCCGGCAAGAGCGTGACGGGCACCAGCGACCCTGGCTCGCCCGGCCCGGGGAACACTAGGTGCCAGGCGCGAGCGAACACCTTCTCCCTCGCGAGCGCGTGTGCCTCGGGATCGGCGTAGAAGGCGGGCGGTAACCAGCGCGCGCGCTCGATGTCGGGGTCGGTGTCGGGGAGTACCATCGCCGCCCGGTGTATCGCGCTGAATGGCGCCGGCGGCTGGCGCGTCGATGCGGCACAGGAGGTCTCAATGTCCCTGCTCAAGCCCATCGTCCTCGGTTCTATCCTTGCCTTTTCCAGCGCTGCCTTCGCGGGACACCGTCCCGCCGTGTCGGTTCACTTGCCGGCGGTCAGCGTCACCCTCGGCTCGGCCGGCAACCTCTGGGTTGCGGCCTTCGTCGACCACCACGGCGTGTACCACCCCGGCTACTGGCGCCCGGCATACCGGCACGGCTGGGTGTGGGTGGACGGCTACCGCGACCGCCACGGCCACTGGCACGCGGGCTACTGGCGCAGGCGCTAGCGCGACGTCTCGCAGATAGCAGGGGCGGATGCTCGCCCTCCTGCTCGCCTGCACCGCCGAACCCCAGCCCGCCCCCGAGGCCGCCCAGCCGCCGCCGCGGGCCGTCCAGGTGGCGCTCAACTGGTACCCCGAGCCCGAGTTCGGCGGGTACTACGCCGCGTTGAAGTCGGGCGCCTACCGCAAGGCCGGCCTCGACGTGACGATCGTGCCCGGGGGGCCCGGCGTGCCGGTGCTGGAGATGCTCGCCGCGAGCAAGATCGACGTGGCCATCTCGGGTGCCGACGACCTCTTGCTGCGGCGGGCCAAGGGGCTCGACGCCGTGGCGATCTTCGCGGGCCTGCAGGACAGCCCAGTCGGCCTGCTCGTCCACGTGCCGGGGCCCAACAGCTTCGCCGAGGTGGCGGGCCCCGTGGCGATCGAGGCCGGTTCGCCCTTCCAGCAAACGCTCTGGGCGAAGATGGGCTGGGAAGGCAAGGTGCAGATGGTGCCGACCACCGGGAGCCTGGGCGCCTTTGCCGCCGACCCCACGCTCGCCCAGCAGGCCTACATCACCAGCGAGCCCTGCCAGGCCGAGGACAAGGACATCGAGACGCGATTCCTCGCCGCGCGTGACATCGGCTGGAATCCCTACGCGGCCCTCGCGGTCGTACGCGGCGCCGACGCGAAGGACCCGTGGATGCACGCCTTCGTCACCGCCACGATGCAGGGCTGGCACGACTACCTGGCCGACCCCGGCCCAGCCAACGTCGAGATCGCCAAGCTCAACCCCGAGATGACACCCGCGCGCCTTGCCTGCATCGTGAAGGCACAGGCGCCGTTTGTGAAGGGCACCGACGGCGTCGGCGTCGTGACACAGGCGCGCATGAACGAGCTCGCGGTCACGCTCACGGGGCTCGGCCTCGAGGCGAAAGCCGAGGGGAGCGTTCACAACCAGGCTGGCGTGCCGACGGCGGCGGCGCCCTAGCGACGCACGGCGTAGCGGCAGTACAACTCGCTGCCCACCGGCACCGCGTGGACCAGGTCGAGACGCGGGGCGGTGGCGTAGCCGAAGCCCAGGCCGTCCACCAGCGAGGGCGCGCCGCGTCCCCCGAGGATCAGGGGACAGGTGGTCACGTACACCTCGTCCACCAGGCCCGCCGCCAGCCACTGCGCGAGCAAGTCGCCACCGCACTCGAGCAGGAGCGTTCCCACGCCGCGCCGCACGAGGTCGGCGGCCACGGCAGCGGGATCGGTCGGGCCCTCGGCCGGCGTGAAGAAGATCCTCTCCACCCGGGGATCGTCGCGACGCGCGGCGATCGGCCCGCCTCGGGTCACCACCGCGTTGATCCAGCGTCGACCCTCCACGGGCGGGTGCTCGACGTCGAAGAAACCATCCGCCTTCAACGCGGCGAGATCCTCGGCGCTGGGCACCAGCGGGAGCGGCCAGTTGCGGAAGGTCCTGCCCCCGACGAGCACCGCGTCGGCGCGCGCGCGGTGTACGCTCATGTAGCGGCGGTCGGTGGGCGTCCCCAGCGCGAAGTGATCGTAGCAGGCGGTGGCGATGCGGCCGTCGAGCGAGATCGCGGTGTTGCTGACGACCCTCATCGTGGCCCGAGCCCGAAGTCCTCGCGCGAGCGCCAGCACTCCACGGCCACGTTGCCCACGTTGGGCATGTCGAAGGGCGCCTTGGTCACCTTCACGCGGGCGCGGTCGACCGGGAAGGCGCTCACGAGCAGCCTCGCCACGTCTTCCGCCACCGTCTCGATCAGTCGATACTCCTTGCCCTCCACCAGCGCCGCCATCGCCTTGTTCGCCTCGTAGTAATCCACGAGCTCGCGCGCGCGGTCGTGCTTCGCGGCCTCGCGCCAGTCGGTTTCCGCCTCCCAGTCGATCACGATGCGCTGGCGGATGTGGCGCTCGTACTCGTGGAAGCCGATGCGAACGTCGAAGGAGAAGCCGTTGCCGTGGACGCGGTCACGCATCGGCGCGTGCTATCGCGACCCGGCATACGGGCACGGCGATCCGCGTTGACGGCCCAGGGTTGCCGGGGCAATGTGCGCCGCTGCGGAGTCCGTGATGCGCGTCCTGGTTTGCTACCCGCCCATCGAGTCGGCAAAGGGCTCGCCGATGCTCACCCAGAACCGCCAGTTCCAGTGGTTCACCGAGCCGAGCTACCTCTACCCGTGCATCCCCGCCTCGGCGGCCACGCTCATCCAGAGCATGGGCCACGAGGTGTGCTGGGTGGATTGCATCGCCGAGCGCAAGTCGTGGGCCCAGTTCGACCGCATCGTCCGTGACTTCAACCCCGACGTGGTGGCGATGGAGACGAAATCGCCGGTGGTGCGCACCCACTGGAAGATCGTCGACCGCATCAAGGCGATGGTGCCCGGCACCAAGGTGGTGATGTTCGGGGATCACATCGCCGGCAACCCCCGGGAAACGCTGGAGGAGTCCCAGGTCGACTTCTGCATCACCGGCGGCGACTACGACTTCTCGCTGCGATCCATCGTGTGGTACCTCAGCGAGGGCAAGGCGCTCGAGAGCGGCATCTGGTGGAAGAACGACGACGGCACGGTGAACGAGGGGCCGCCCTACAAGTCGCAGTACAGCCTCGAGTCCCTGCCCTTCTGGGACCGCGACCTCACCAACGCGCACCTGTACTTCGAGAAATGGAAGTATCGACTGCCGTTCTTGTGGACGATGGCCGGTCGCGACTGCCCCTACGGCAAGTGTACCTTCTGCTCGTGGACGGTCACCTACCCGAAGTTCAGCACCGTCTCGCCGGAACACCTCGCCGACGAGATGGAGATGCTCATCCAGCGCCACGGCGCCAAGAACATCTTCGACGACACCGGGGCGCTGCCGACCGGCAACTGGCTCACGCGCCTCTGCAACGAGATGATCGACCGGAAGATCAACGAGAAGGTGGTCTTCGACTGCAACTTCCGCTTCGACTACTTCACCGAGAAGAACGTCCATCTCATGAAGAAGGCGGGTTTTCGCAAGCTGATCCTCGGCATCGAGTCGGCCTCGGAGCGCACCATCGACATCCTCGACAAGTCGATCACCAAGGAGGTGATCATCGAGGGCTGCAAGATGGCCTCGGCGGCGGGCCTGCAGCCCCACCTCACGATGATGGTGGGCTACCCCTGGGAAACCAAGGAAGATGCTTACGAGACGCTCCGCCTCGCGAAGTACCTCATGCACGAGGGCTACGCGCACCATCTCCAGGCCACGGTGGTGATGCCCTACCCGGGCACCCCCCTGTTCAAGCTCTGCCAGGACATGGGCTGGATCCGCTTCGACCCGCGCGACTACGACCGCTACGACATGACCGAGCCCGCCTGCGTGCTCACCGACATGGACCAGGAGCAGGTGGTGCAGATGGCCGGCCAGTTCTACAAGCTCTACGTGCACCCGAAGTTCCTGATGCACCAGCTCAAGAACCTGGACAGCATCGACGACCTCGACTACATGCGCCGCGGTGTCACTGCCATCTGGGGACACATCAAGGACTTCGCCAGCATTCGCGGCGACCACGGCGCGAGAGAGATCGCGGCCGCCAAGTAGGCCGGCTAGCGGTTGGCGCCCACCAGCGAGGGCAGGTACTGGGCGTAGCCGATCGCCGTGCCGAGCGAGGCGTCGAGCTGCCAGTACACCTCGCCGCTGCGGTCGACGATGGCCACGGAGCCGGCGCTACCCCAGGCGACCAGGTACTTGTCGTCGTCGATGTACTCCGCGTTGCCGAGCACGGAGGTACCGCCCACGGCGCCGCCCTCGTAGTCCCAGGCCAGCGCCGGGGGCTCGCTGGCGATGTCGATCGCCATCGCGCGAGCGCGGCCGTCGGGCTGGCCGGCGTCGATGAGCCAGATCTCGTCGCCCACCCGCCGCGGCGAGTGGGGGTGGACGAAGCGCGCTTCCTCGGCGAGGCCGTAGTCATCGGCGATGCCGCCGAGCTCCCAGTCGAGCGCGCCCGTCGCGACGTCAACCTGCGCGACCGAGTCGCGACTGAACACGCCGAGCATCGCCTTGCCGGTGGTGGCGTCGTAGTCGAGCGAGTTGATGTGCGGCCACGACACGTGGTTGGGCGACTCCACGCCGGTGCCGTCGTACTCCCAGGTGTCCCAGGCGCTCCACACCACGGCCGGCGCGCCGCCGTCGAAGGGCACGTGTACCAGCGTGTCGCCCGCGACCATGCGCGAGCCCGACTCGCGGAGGTCCTGGCCGATGGTCAGGAAGCCCGAGCCGGGCACGGTCACGAAGTCGTGGTGACCATCGGCGGTGGCGAGCTCGCCTTCCTCGCCGTCGACCACGCTGGTCCAGCTGAAGGTGCTGCCCTCGGGGGGCATGTCGTCGAGCCAGGTGAGCGCACCGCTCGAGTCGAAGCTGCCGCGGAAGGAGCCGCTGGCGAACTCCTCGCGCCACCACACGTAGCGACCCTCGAGGTCGACGATCGCGTACTGGACGCCCTCCATGGTCGCCAGCGGGAGGACGACGAATCCGCCGAGGTCGTCGCTGGCCTGCACCGACACGCTCAGGGAGGGCAAGCTCGGCGGCACCGGCTCGGTCTCGATCTCGAACACCTCGCTGGTCGCGCCGTCGCTCTCGGCCTGGACGCGCCACGTTGTCGATCCCGCCAGGCCGGCGAGCACCACCCGGTGGCTCAGGCCGTCGGCGTCGCTCTCCACGTCCAGCGCGAGGTGATCGAGCTCGTCGCCGTCCCCGTAGACGACCTCGCCGCTCGTCGCCGTCTCCGTTTCCCACTCGAGCACCCACGAGTTCAGGCCGCCCGCGCTCGACAGCGTGGCGTCCAGCGTCGAAGTGGCCTCCGCGCCCCCCGGCGCGCAACCCAGCATCCAGCTCAACAGCGTCGTTACCATGGCAGCACCTTGCCCCGCCCTTTCGGTGACGATGTCAAAAGCTGAAGGAGAAAAAGGTGCCGGAGGTTAAGGGTTAAGACTTGGCTCTTGACGCCCCAAGAGCCCCCCCACGATGACGCCGGCGCGACGACCCTCCGCCGCGTCGATCCCCACGAGCAGCACCGGCCGCGCGAGGGGCACGAGGCTCGGCAACAAGCCTGGGTCGTCCGTGGCCACCAGGTCGAGGCAGGCGGTGCCGTTCGGCAGCTCGCCCATGCGGCCGAAGGGCGACTTCCACCGTCCTGACCCGAGGACCTCGAGCAAGCGCAGCTCGAGCCGGTGGCCCCGGCCGGGACCGCGACGCACCCACGTTCCCACGAGCGGGGGGCGCCCGCCCGGCCCCGAACTTCGTCGCAAGTGCAGGTAAGCAGTAGCGTGCGCCTCGACCAGCGCCCGCGCCACCCGGGGCGCGTCGCCGTCGTACCACCACGCCTCGCGCAGCAGGTCGTCGTTCACGAGGTAGTGCCCCACGTGGACGCCCACCGCCTGTGCCACCCGGTCGACGAGACAGCTCCACGCCGCCAGCGCCCCCGGGTCGAGCCAGCCCCCTCGCGCCAGCTGCCAGTCAGGCAGCGCCCCGCCGTGGATCACGAGCACCGGTTCGAGGCCCGCCGCCCGGTCGGCGCGCACCTGCCCACCCAGCAGGGCGAGTTCCTCCGAGGCGTAGTCGCCCCGCGCCGGCTCGACCCGCGCCCACGACACCCGCTGAAGCGACATCGGCCGCATGCCAGCGTTCACGTTACCCGGGGGGTTCAATGCGGCACGTGGGCATCCTCACCGGCGGCGGCGACGCCCCCGGCCTCAACGCGGTGATCCGCGCCGTGGTGAAGTACGGCGTGGGCCAGAAGGGCTGGCTGCTCTCCGGCGTCGAAGACGCCTTCGACGGCCTGGTGTCCGACCCGCTCCGCGTGCGGCGCCTCGTCCCCCGCAACTGCGGCGGGCTGCTCCAGCGCGGCGGTACCGTCCTCGGCACCACCAACCGGGGCGATCCCTTCCGCTGGAAAGACGGGCACGACCACGGTCGCGACGTCCGCCGCAACCTCGAGCGGCTCGGCATCGACGGCCTCATCGTGGTGGGCGGCGACGGCACCATGCGCATCGCCGACCGCCTGATGCGCGAGCACGGCGTGCCCGTGGTGGGCGTGCCGAAGACCATCGACAACGACCTCGGCGCCACCGACCTCACCTTCGGTTTCCAGTCCGCGGTGGACTGCGTGGCCGACGCCCTCGACCGCCTCCACACCACCGCCGAGTCGCACGATCGCTGCATCGTCGTCGAGGTGATGGGTCGCGACGCCGGGTTCATCGCCCTCCACGGTGGCATCGCCGGCGGCGCCGACATCATCCTCTTGCCCGAGTTGCCCTGGGACATCGCGCGCATCGCGCACAAGCTCGACCAGCGCAAGCGCCTCGGGCGTCCCTTCTCCCTCGTGGTCGTGGCCGAGTCGGCGCGTCCCATCGGCACCGCCGAGGCCCAGGGCCGCGCCGCCGAGCTGGTGGTCGAGGCCATCAAGGGCGCCATGCCCGAGATCGACGTGCGCACCACCGTGCTCGGTCACCTCCAGCGCGGCGGCAGCCCCGACGCCTTCGACCGGGTGCTGGCCACCCGTTTCGGCGTGTGCGCCGTCGACCTCGTCGAGGCCGGGCGCTGGGGCGAGCTGGTGGCCCTCCGCGACAGTCGCGTGGTGGGGGTGCCCCTCGCCGAGGCCGTGCGGGCCAACCGCACCGTGGATCCCGCGGGCGAGCTGGTGCGCGTGGCCCGCGCGGTGGGCGTAGAACTCGGCGCCTAGGACCTACGGGGTCTTGAAGGCGTAGTTCACCTGGGCCGCGTGCTGCGACAGCTCCTCGATGTAGTCCATGGCCGCCGGCGAGGGCTGGGCCGCGTAGGCCTGCCGGGCCAACCGCATCGCCTCGTCGAGGTTCCCCGCGCGCTCGGCGGCCACCGCGTCGTTGTGCAGCTGTCGCGACGTGCCCGGCTCGGGGTCGGCGTAGATGCTGCGGCGAATTGTCTCAGGGAGCGGCGCGATCTTGTCGGCGAGTGTACCGGCGAGGTCGTCGGCGAGCCGTTCCCGGAGTTCCATCGAGGCGGGGATGTCGAGGTTGCCCTCGTTGACCCAGGCACTGCGGATGTCGCGATCGACGGTCTCGGCGAAGCGGACGGGGGCGCTCCCGAGGCCGTCGACGACCATCTCGCCGGAGGCCGAGCCCTTGAGCGAGTAGCGGCGTCGCTCCTGGTACACGCCGCTGCCGTAGTCGAGACCCGGGTAGTTGCCCTCGATGTCGATGCTGGTGGTGACTTGC